>NZ_JBQDYE010000030.1:0-56090 GCF_052044155.1 Salinisphaera sp. SWV1 | reverse complement strand
TCGTGGTCGTGGTCGTGGTCGTGGTCGTGGTCGTGGTCGTGACGATGATCCAGGCTCATCGCGCCTTGTGGCTGGAATCGATAGACCGGGCCCGGCGGGGCGGCGTTCGGGGCCTCGATGTTCCGCGGCTGCCGGCGCCAGTCGCGAATCCGTGCGATCAACAGCACGACGCCAATGATCACGACCATGAGGGCGGAAACGAGGCTCAGCACCGGGAATAGCCGCTCCGGCACAATGTACTGCGATGCCACAAGCGTGGCCCCGCCCAGCATGAACACGCCCGCCGTGTGGGTAATGGTTACCGTCAATCCGAGGAACGCGGCATGCCGCGGCGTACCGCGGCTCCCCACCAGATACGCACCGACCACCGTCTTGCCGTGGCCCGGCGACAGGGCATGGGCCGCCCCCAGCACCGCCGCGAACAGCAGCGCCAGCAAGGCCAGTCCGGGCCCGGCCTGACCCGCGGGCGAGATCAGGTGCGTCAGCTGGCGCGTCGCGCGCTGAAACCAGCCCCCGGACGATCCGGCCGTGACGTCGGTCGAGGGCGACCAGGCACCGAACATGACATGACGCCCGAGCCAGCCCCACCAGCTCGCCCCCGCGGCCGCCCCATCGCCATGACTGGCCGCCGGGTTCGCATAATGTCCGTGCTCGGCACCGAGCGGCACCGATCCGGCCGGCGGCGGGCCCAGGGTGAAGGCCAGATGCACGCTTCGCTCGTCCAGCGGGCCGCCGGGCGGCAAATGGCCCGGGTTGTCACGCAGTGCATGGGTGAGCGATCGGCTGGCGGCATTGGTATCGAATACCGACACGCCGGCTCCCGATCGAACGACGATTGCCTTCCAGCCGTTGCGCCCGCCGTAATTGGTGTTGGCACAGCGCAGATGATGAATCCCCTGGCCCGTCGCCGCCGGCAGGGACGCCGTGTAATAGGCGTCGAAGCGCAGCGAGAATCCGCTGTCGTCCGACGGCAGGCCGGTGTGCCACGACACCAGATGCCACGGCAGCCGCCGGCCATCGACCCGCAGCCGCAGGTGGCGGGCGAACCGGGGCGACATTTTTTTCAGGTACGCGCTGCGCTCGCTTTCGGACGTCACCCCGTCGTGATTGGTATCGGCCCCGTGCAGCGCCTTGAGCGCGGGAATCTGGCCCATCACCACCACGTAATGGGCGGTCACGCGGTGCTTGTCCACATGCAGCGCCACGAACTGGTTGATCGTGTAATTCCCCAACAAACTCACGACCGTATCGGCGCGCGCCCGGTGCGCCGGACACAGTACCGCCAGCAGCACCAGGGGCAGGCACACGGCGCACCGCGCCAACCGGCGCCACGTCATCCCGGCCCTCCCGACCCGGCCTGCAGATGGAGGCGGACCCGTTTGTTGGCGGCGGACAGAAGCGCGGTGTCCGTATGGCCCCGGTCGTGGAACACCAACAGGCCGGTATGGCTCGGGTCCGCAGCGACAAACAACCGGTATTCCACCGACAGGATGTCCGGTTTCGCGGCACGACAGACAACCCGGAACAACAGCACCATGTATTCCTCGGCGCCGCTTCGGTTGGCCTCCTCGACCTGCTCCGGCCGGATGGCGCAGGCGTTATGCCCATCCCCGAAGCGCAGGTGGGCATAAGCGTATTGCGCCAGCTTGGGAAAATGCGGTTTCAATTCGTCGAACGTCACGTCGCCGTCGGCATTGGCGTCCAGATGGAACACGGAATTCAGATCGCGCACGGAAATATCCCACTCGCCATGAAAGACATGCGCATCGCCGGGATCGGCGCGGATGCTGAGATAACTGGTGTCGAAATGGGGCGCACGCGCCGCCGTCAGCCAACGGATGCCGATCACGGGCAGGGGGCACAGGAGCACGGCAGCGACCGCGATCCACAGCACGAGTCGTGTTGTGCGGCGGAGCCGCCTCATCGCGGCGCGACCTCGGGGCAAACCTCGCGCCGGGCGGATAATCCGTACTTACCGGCGGCGCGCGGAAACGGGCCGCGCTCACGCCGGGGCAGCGCCTGGATCAGTAAAGCCAAAGTTGCCGGCACCCCATGAACAGCGGAACCCCTGTCACAGCATAACGGGCCGTGCACGATCGACGACTCGCGACGGCGGTTCGAGCCCACAGCGTATCGCAAACCCGCCCGCCCGACCGCAACGCGATCGAACGCGCCGGGTGCGTCACGCCCATGCTGTCGTCAAGGCATGGCACAGCGCTTGCCGCGACCACTTGAGAGTTATACTATAACGTATCTTTGTCATCCGGAGATAATCATGGCTCAACCTGCAACCGCCCGATCGGTACTGCAATGGCTCGTACTGCTGGCCTGTGCCCTGTCCGCACCGGCCGCGTTCGCGGCCCCCGTCAACGTCGTGGCCGCGGAAAGCAGTTACGGCAGTATCGTCAAGACAGTCGGCGGCTCGCATGTGAAGGTGACGTCGCTGCTCGACAGCCCCAGCGTCAATCCGCACCAGTTCGAGGCGAATCCGCGCATCGGGCGTCAACTGAGCCAGGCCGATCTCGTGGTCATGAACGGCCTGGGTTTCGACGGCTGGATGGACCCGCTGCTGTCCGGGACTTCAAACCCGAAGCGTCAGGTCGTGCGCGCGGCCGAGGCCGCCAGCGGCATCGTGAGCCCGGACAAGAACGAGCATCTGTTCTATTCGCCGCAGGCGGTGCTGGCCACCGCCAGCCGGGTCGCGGCGGCGCTGGCAAGGCTCGACCCGGATCACGCGGCGGATTATCGCCAGGGCCTCGATCGGTTCCAGGCGCAAATGCTGCCGGTCTACGATGCCGTCCAGACGCTGATCGCGGCACACCCGAACCTCACCGTGACCGCGACCGTGCCGGTCTACAACTACATGCTGGCGCTGCTCGGCTATCACGAGCTTTATCGCAAGATCCAGTACGCCTCAGAGGAAAACAGCCAGCCCAGCGCTCGGCAGGTCAAGACCTTCCTCCAGGCGCTGCAGCAACACAAGGTCGATCTGCTGATCTATAACGACCAAGTGCACAACCGGCTCACCGATCAGGAGGTCGAGACGGCCCGCGCCAGCGGCGTGCCCACCGTGGGCGTGAGCGCCATTCCGCTGCACGGCGAGGATTACGCCCAGTGGCAGATCGAACAGCTCAAGGCGATCAAGCAGGCGCTCGACCAGGCAGCGGCCCGATCCTCATGACCGACGCAAGCCCCGCCCATGCCGCGGACAGCGTGGTTTCCGTGCAGGATCTGGCCGCCGGCAAGGCCGGCGAGCCGGCTTTTTCGGGCCTCGACTTCGATCTTGCCCCGGCCAGCTTCACGGCACTGGCCGGCCCCAACGGCTGTGGCAAGACCACGCTGTTCGAAACCCTGTTGGGGCTGGTGCCGCCGATCGCCGGCCATGTTCGGGTGCTGGGCCGTACACCGCAGGAGGCACGGCGCGGCGTGGCCTATGTGCCGCAAGGCACGCGCCTGACACACGACGGTCAGTTCAGTGGCCGGGAATTCGTGGCCGCGGCCTACGCCAGTCATCGCTGGGGCCCGACCTGGCGCTGGCGCGACGCCGCGCGCGCGGTGAATGCGGCGCTGGCGCTGGTCGATGGCCAGGCGCTGGCCGATCGCCGCCTGAACAGCCTGTCCGGCGGCCAGCGCCAGCGATTGATGATCGCCCAGGCCCTGGTCAATTCACCGCGTCTGCTGTTCATGGATGAGCCGCTGGCGCAACTCGACCCGGGCGCCCAGGCGCAGGTGGTGGCCCTGGCCGAGCGGCTGCGCCAGGAGCTGGGACTGGCCGTGCTGTTTTCGACCCACGACGTCAATCCGATTGCCGATGTGGCCGACCGGGTGCTCTATCTGGCCGGGGGCCAGGGCCATATCGGCGCCATCGACGAGGTCGTCACCGCGGCCGGGCTCAGCCGGCTCTACGGCGTGCCCATGCACGTCGTGCGCGATCGCGGCCGGTTGTTCGTGATGCGCGACGAAGCCCCGGGCGCCAACTGCGCGCGCCTCGACTGCGACTGCGCGCCGGTCGACGCGCGACAACGCAAACAAGCATGAGCTGGCCGGTTTTTCTCGACATGGCGTTCATGCGTCACGCGTTTGCCGCCGGCACCTGCGTGGCGATCGCGGGCTCGGCGATCGGTTACTTCGTGGTCCTGCGCCGGCAGGCATTCGCCGCCCATGCGCTGGCCAACGTCGGCTTCGCCGGCGCCGCCGGCGCCTCGCTGATCGGCGCCGATCCGATGCTGGGACTGTTCGTGTTCGTCTTCGGTGCCGCCGCGGTCATGCATCTGGGCGGCACCGAACTGGGCGAGCGCGACGTGTCCGTGGGCATGATTCTCATGTTCTCGCTCGGGCTCGGCATTCTGTTCGTCAATCTATACAGCGCGAACGCGAACGCGGCGATCGGCATTCTCTTCGGCAGCCTGTACGGCGTGAACGCAACCCAGCTGGCGATCACCGCCGGCGTGTCGCTGGCCGTCGTGGGCGCGCTGGCGGTGCTGTTCCGCCCGTTGCGCTTTGCCAGCCTCAACCCCGACTCCGCGCGCGCCCGCGGTATCCCGGTCGCCCTGATCGGTCTGCTGTTTCTCCTGCTGCTGGCGGCCATGGCCGCCGTCGCGGTGCCGGTGATCGGCGCGCTGCTCAGTTTTGCCATCTTCGTTGGCCCGGCCGCGGCGGCCCAGGCGTGGACGAAACGCGTCGCCAGCGGCCTTGCGCTGACCGTGGTGCTGTCCCTGGCCGAAACCTGGAGCGGCATCGTCGCGTCCTATTACATCAACCTGCCGGCCTCGTCGGCGATCGCAGGCAGCAGTTTCGCCGTTTACGCCCTGGCCTGGTTGACCACGCGCCCGCCCCGGTTATCGCGCGTCGCAGGCAGCCGAACCATCGGCGCAGCACGCTTCGGGGTTCCCGAGCGACCGTAGGCCACTTGGCGCGGTTTCGCCGCGATGGCGCCGGTACGGCAGGACTCCGGAACCGACATCGGCCGCTCGAAGCGCGGCGCGCCAGCCGCGTGTCTCGAATACGGCGTGCGGCCCGTCGACGCGACGCCGATGCTTCGCTGTTTTCGCCGGTATCGATGCAGAGGGCGGGCGCCTGGATTCGCCGCAGGCCGGGCCGCCCGCTTCAAGGTTCAACAAACGTGGCGCGGCCCGCACCGGCGGCATGGGCGGGGATGCCCAACGGAGCAGCCATGTCGCCGCCGTAGTGCGGATGCACAACATGCATGGCCGCGTCTCCATCCGGTGCCTGCTGAAACCCGAATTGATCCGCGTGCAATCAAACCGGCGGCCGGGGAAGTCGCCGGCTCGTACGGTTACCCCTCGGCGTTGCGGGTGATGGTCGCTGATCGCCCGATCGGCCCGTCATCGCTCCTGCCGGCTGTTCAGTGATACCGCTTCGACCAGGCCGGCCTTGATTCGCTGGCCATCAGCGTCGACCACTCGATACGAGAGCCTGGATTGATCTTCTGCGCACTTGATCGCGCTTCAGGTCCTGACACGCATGATGGATCGCCTCACCTGTCGGAATGAAGGTGTCTTGATGCCGTTTCGAGCCCGCGCGGGCCGGATTGCGCGCCCAACGAGACAGAGTGTCACGCGCGGCAAACTGCCGGTCGGTCGGTCGGCCGACCGAAACCGGCACGGCACGGCACGGCACGGCACGGCACGGCACGGCACGGCACGGCACGGCAACGATGGTGCCGGCCCGCGCAACCCTGCCGAGGATACCGGGCGGCCGCCCGACGCAAGTCGACGACGACCGCCCCGGCCTGTCTCTCTACAGGTCGAACGGAATCCGCGCGGTCAGGCGGATATCGCGCCCGGGCGACAACGCATAGCCTTTGTAAGTGTCCAGAAAACCACGATACGCCTTGTCGAACAGGTTGTTGATACGCAGGTCGATACGCATTTCCTGGCCATGGATCTTCGGCGCGATGCCGGCGCCCACATCGACCAGGCCGTAGCCCGAGGTCGACGCACGGCCGAACGGCGCGTTGTCGAACTGCGAGAAGGGCTCGCCGGGGGCAGCCTTGTGGCTGTCGTAGTAGCGCACGTCGACCGAGGCATACGTCTGGCGCGGCCAGTCGTTACCGTGCGGCGTGAAACGGGCACCGAGACGAACGTTGTCGGCCGGAATCAACGGCAGCGCCTCGTGATTATCACGCCGCCGGCCGCGCACGACCTCGCCGGCCGCATGCACCGACAGCCACGACGTCACATCGGCCTTGATCGAGGCCTCGGCGCCGTACAGCTCGGCATTGGTCTGCTCATGGTCCAGCACCGGCAGGCCATTGATCGTCTGGCCGGTATCGCGCAGATAGATGTAGTCGTTGATGAGGTTGCGATAGACCGTGGCCTTCGCCTGTAGCCGGTCCGAATGCCAGCGCAGCGACAACGAGGTATCGATGGATTTTTCCGGATCGAGATCGGGGTTGCCGCGCTGATAGGCCGCGACCCCGCCGTGCTGGCCGGCGACATAGAGTTCGAACAGTGTCGGCGCGCGGAAGCCGCGGCCGACGTTGGCCGCCAGCGACAGATGATCGGTGAACGCATAGACCGCCCCCAGCGACCCGGTGACGACGTTATAGGTCTGTTTACGGGCATTGCGAACCGAGGCCGACGGATTGGCCGTCTTGCCGGCCAATGCCTCGACATCGTGGTAGTCGTAACGCGCACCGGCCTGCAACGTCAGCTTGCCGATAGCCTTTTCCTGAAAGGCGAACACCGCCGCGTTGTTCACCTCGCCACCGGGCGAAAGCTGGGTCCGGCCGCGCGAGACCTGTTGCTTGTTGACGTATTCGATGCCGATCTTGCCGCCGTCCAGCCCGAAAACCGGGCCGTTCTGACCCACCAGGCGCGCGGTGTACTGGTTGAACTGCAGATCGATATCGCCGTCGAAGCCGAGATCGCGCGGGTAGCCGGCGGCGTTCGAGCGGCGCCGGTTGTTCTGCCACATCAGCTTTGGTTCCCAGATCATCCCGCCGGCGTTGAACCGGCCGTCGAGCTGAACCTGGCGATCGTCGATGTATTGACCGACGCCTTCGGCGCCTGCGCTCGGCGGCTTGATGCCGGCCGGCGGCGGCAGCAGAAAGTTGTGCTCGTCGTTCCAGCGCGTGTAGCGCAGCGTCCAGTCGCCAAGCGTGTCGTCACGCATGCCGACAGCGACATCGCCGTTGACCTGGTTGAAGTCGGTGTATTTCAACCGGCCGGTATAGGCCGGGGCATCGGGGTGCGTCGCCGCATTCGGCCCGGGGAAATAGGTCGGCTCGTCCGGCGTATGGATATCGCCGCCGTCGCGCCGGATCAGGCCGAAGGCATAGCCGAACCGACCGTTGCCGCCGGTCGCCTTGATGCCCGTATCCCACTCGCGGTTGTTGCTGTCGTAACGTCCCATGACCTCGCCCCGGGCGGTCTTGTCGTAGGCGATTTTCGGCGGCAGCAGATTGATCGCGCCGCCCAGCGCACTCGAGCCATAGAGCACGCTCGACGCCCCGCGCACGACTTCCACCCGGTCGAGCAGGAACGGATCGGTCACCGGCATGTGACGCACGCCAAACGATTGGTTCGAAATGCCGACGCCGTTCGACAGGATCTTCACCCGCTCTCCCGACAGGCCACGGATCACCGGTTTGCCCGCCGTGTTGCCGGTACCGATGGAATCCACGCCGGCCAGATCGTCGAGCGCCTGCCCCAGATTGGCCGCGCCCGTGGCTTCGATATCGTTCGAAGTCACCACATCCACGTCCGGCGCCTGGGACAGCGGATTGCCGGGAATGGGGACGCCGGTCACCGAAATCGCTTTCAAATGCGCCGTCGACCTACCCTGCGCCTCCCCCGCATGGGCCGCATCGGCCGCTACAGGGGGCGATGCGGGCGCCGTGGGCGTGATCGACGGCTGCGCCGTGGCCGCGAACGCGCCCATGGAAATAAAAGGCAATAACATTGCATTTATAACCCGCATCGACCCCATCAATGCAGTGCGGCGCTCGCCCATGACACTCCCCGGAAATGAATTGAATTCGATATGTTATATTATAACGTATCGTACGTAAATCGATATTGCGCGCCCCGCCGACCCCTATTGCGGCAGGTCGGGGGATCGCCCCTGGGGATAGCGCCCGGCGATTCAGTCCTGGTGCGCGGTCAGTCCGGCCCAGAAGATCGGCCAGATCGAGGCGACGCGGCGGTCGTACTCATCCACGGAGTACATGAAGCGTTCGCTGAACAGGCCGTCCATCAGGCAGTAGAAGGCATCGAGGAAGCCCCGCTCGCTGAGATCCGGCCACACGCCGTCGCGCACGCCCTGAGCATAGATATCGTGCAGCGCGGCGTTGATACGCGCCTCGCCCCGCCCGGTCACGGCCCGCACTTCGGCAGCCAGCGGCTCGGGCGGAAACAGCAGGTAGCGCTTGTAGAACACGCCCTGCGCCTCGACCAGGATGAAGCGCGACAGATCACACACCAGTTCGAACAACCGCGTATGCACGTCGGCGCCGGCATGCCGGGTCAGGCTATGGTCGAGCGCCGCGAACAGCGCCGTCTCCACCCGCTCGACCAGCGCCATGAACAATGCCTGCTTACTCTCGATGTGGTTGTACAGCGACGGCTTCTGGATCCCGACTTCGCTGGCGAGCTGCGACAGGCTCATGCCGTCGTAGCCGTGGCGGGCGAACAACGACAATGCAATGTCGTGGACACGATCAACAGTAGCTCGGGAGGCGGGCGAAGTGCTCATGGCAGGGCCTTGCGGGTTTTGGATGTCATGCGACGCCGCGACCACCGCACGCTGTAACAGAATGAATAACCATCAATCGCCTCATTCTAGGGCCTGTGGCCGTTTCGTACACGTGCCACGCCGGAGCCCGCAAGTCCGTCGAGACAAGACGCGCCACGCCGTATCGGCGCCCTGACTGGTTTTATGAGCGGCCCGAAATCCTGTCGGCCGAGGCGCGGCGCGCGGTCATTCGGCGTTCAAGCCCTGGCCCCGGATGGCGCGATTACGCAAGGCATATGGCATGCCAACCGCTGTTTACCGGTCCGGCCGGATGCCACTCGGAACACGGGTCGCGGCGACTCATGAACTGATAGACTACCGACCGTTCGTTAGCGGAGTGAATCATGAGAGCCTGGTTCTGGCTGGCGCTGGGCGCCGGCACCGAAATCGGCTGGGTTGCCGGCCTGAAGCTCGCCGCATCGCCCCTGGCATGGGCGGCCACGGTCATTTGCGCCGTGGCCAGCGTGGCACTGGCGCTGGGCGCGACGCGCGATCTGCCGGCGACGACCGTGTATGTGTTATTCGTCGGCCTTGGCGCCGTCGGCACGGTGATCCTGGAAGCCGTGGTGTTTGATACGCCGCTGCATCCGGCGACTTACGGCTTCCTGGTGTTGTTGCTGGTCTGCATCGTCGGGCTGAAAAAGACCGGCGGCCGCCGGCCGGAGGCATGACATGGCCTGGCTCTGGCTTATGGTCGCCGGCGCCTGCGAGATCGTGGGCGTGGTCGGTTTCGCCCGCATGAGTCATGGGCGCCGCGTCTCGGGCGGGCTCATCGCCGGGGTGGCTTTTTCCTGCGGGCTGGCGTGTCTGCATATTGCGATGAACGATCTGCCGATGGCGGTGGCCTACGGCGTATTCACCGGCCTCGGCGCGCTCGGCAGCACGCTCATCGGTATCGTGTTCTGGGGTGAATCGGCGCGTCCGGCGCGGCTGGCATGGGTCGCCGGGCTGGTGGTCGCCGTGATCGGCCTCAAGCTCAGCATGTAGTCAGACACCGAGGCCGGCCCGGTGTCGCGTGAAACGGCAACAGGCCCTAGACTAGGCACAAGTCTAGCCACGCCGGCCCTGCCCATGGACAAGCAACTGCTCGAAATTCTGGTGTGCCCGGTGACGGGACTGTCGCTGTCGCTGGCGGAATCGGCCGAAATCGACGCGCTCAATGCCGCCATCGACAACGGCTCGGCGGCATACGCCGACGGCAGCGCGGTAAATGAACGCGTCGCCGCGCTGCTGGTCACCCGCGACCGCGCCACCGGTTATCGTATCGACGACGGCATCCCGATCATGCTGCCCGAGCGCGGCATTGCCCTGCCCGAGGTGTCGTGAACCCGAACGATCACTCGTTGCAACTGTTCGTCGAACACGTCACGCATATCGACTGCGGCGTGCTCGACGCCGAGGCCGGTCTGCGCGGTGCCACCTGGCTGGTCGATGCCACGCTCACCGGTCGGCGCGGCGAAGACGGCATGCTGTTCGACTTCGGCCCGGCCAAGCGGCTGCTCAAGGCCGAGATCGATGCCCTGGTCGATCATCGTCTGCTGGTGCCCGCGCGCGCACCGGGCGCCACGATCGACGGCTATCGCATCGATTTCACCACCACCTCGGGTGATCGTTACCGCTATGCCGGGCCGGCGAGCGCGACCACTGTGTTCGACACGGCCGCGATCGAGCCCCGGGCGCTGGCCCGCTGGCTGGAGGAACGCGTCGGCCCGAAACTGCCCGCCAACGTCGAAGCGCTGAAGATCGACCTGCGCGCCGAATCCATTAGCGACGCGGCCTACGACTACACGCACGGCCTGGCGGCCCACGATGGCAACTGCCAGCGACTGGCGCACGGCCATCGCTGCCGGCTGGCGGTGACCATCGACGGCGTGGCCCGCGCCGACATCGCCCAGGCCTGGGCCAAAGCCTGGCAGGGCGTGTTCATCGGCCATCGGGCCGACCTGACCACGCCGGCCGATGCGGAACGCCTGGGCTTCGGCTATAGCGCGCCGCAGGGCGAATTCGCGCTGGACATCGCGGCCGCGCGCTGCGTGCTGCTGGACGGGCCGCCCACCGTGGAAAACATCGCCGACCATATCG
Source organism: Salinisphaera sp. SWV1 (assembly GCF_052044155.1). Taxonomy (NCBI): domain Bacteria; kingdom Pseudomonadati; phylum Pseudomonadota; class Gammaproteobacteria; order Salinisphaerales; family Salinisphaeraceae; genus Salinisphaera; species Salinisphaera sp. SWV1. Next base: position 45,251 of record NZ_JBQDYE010000030.1, on the reverse strand, counting down.
CCGGCGAGCTCGCGGCACGCCATCCCGGCCACCTGGTGGCGGTGCGCGCCTACGAAGGCGTGGGCAAGGGCGCGATCGCGACGCGCAGCCATGCCGCCCGCGCCTGATACGCTCAACCGACTCATCGCAACGGTGCGACCATGACCGACACCCTGATCACCAACGCGACCCTCGTTAACGAGGGCGAACGCTTCATCGCCGACCTGCTGATCTCCGACGGTCGCATCGCGCGCATCGACGGCGAGATCGCCGCGCCGCCGAATGCCCGGGTGATCGACGGCGCGGGCTGCTATCTGCTGCCCGGCATGATCGACGACCAGGTGCATTTCCGCGAGCCCGGCCTGACCGAAAAGGCCGACCTGGCCAGCGAGTCGCGCGCGGCGGTCGCCGGCGGCATCACCAGTTTCATGGACATGCCGAACGTCCAGCCGCCGACCATCGACAACGAAGCCCTGCTGGCCAAGCTGGAAATGGCCCGGGGCCGCTGCGCGGCCAACTACGGCTTCTATCTCGGCGCGACCAACGACAACATCGAGGCGATCAAGTCGGTCGACGTGAGCCGCGCGGCGGGCATCAAGATCTTCATGGGGGCCTCCACCGGCAAGATGCTGGTCGACGACGAGGCCGCGCTGGAGGCAATCTTCGAACACTCGCCGCTGACCATCCTCACGCACTGCGAGGACACGCCCATGATCGAGGCGAACGCGGAAAAAGCCCGCGCGCGCTTCGGCGAGGACGTACCGATGAGCCAGCACCCGGTGATCCGCTCCAGGGCCGCCTGCATGGCCTCGTCGAAAAAAGCCATCGACCTGGCCACGCGGCACGACGCCCGGCTGCATATCCTGCACATCACCACGGCCGAGGAACTGGACCTGTTCACGCCCGGCCCGATGACGGGGAAACAGATCACGGCCGAGGCCTGCGTGCATCACCTGTTCTTCACCCAGGACGACTACGAGCGCCTGGGCACGCTGATCAAGTGCAACCCGGCGATCAAGAGCGCCGAAGACCGCGCCGCCCTGTTGAAAGCCGTCGCCAACGACACCATCGATATCCTGGCTACGGATCATGCGCCGCATGTGCGCGCCGACAAGGACAAGCCCTATTTCTCGGCCCCGGCCGGGCTGCCGCTGGTTCAGCATGCGCTGATCTCGCTGGTGGACCAGGTCTCGGCCGGTCATTTCAGCATGGAGCAACTGGTCCAGAAGATGGCCCATAACGTGGCGGAGCGATTCGATATCGCCGAACGCGGCTATCTGCGCGAGGGCTACTGGGCCGACGTGGTCCTGGTCGACCCGAGCGCGCGCACCGTGGTCGACGACGAACCCGTGCTGGCCAAGTGCGGCTGGACGCCTTTCAACGGGCACACCTTCGATGCCCGGGTCATGGCGACTTTCGTATCTGGTCAAGCCGCGTATCATGACGGTAAACTTAGCCAAGGCTGTATCGGCGAGGCGTTGAGCTACGATCGGCGCTGACAGCCACCCGCGCCGCTGAATCGTCAGCCGCCGGCGCGGCCCTGCGCCACGTCACGTGAGCGTTTTCGAGGTGTCGAGTATGGAAACCAGCGATCTGCGCAAGGCGGGCCTCAAGGCTACGCTGCCGCGCCTGAAAATTCTGGAGGTTCTGCAACAGAACCGACAGGATCATCTATCGGCCGAGGACGTCTACCGCAAGCTGCTCGACAACGAGGAAGACATCGGCCTGGCCACGATCTACCGCGTGCTGTCCCAGTTCGAGGACGCGGGGCTCGTCATCCGTCATCATTTCGAGGATGGCCATGCCCTGTTCGAGCTGGAGCAGGGCCCGCACGATCATCTGATCTGCGTGAAGTGCGGCAAGATCGAGGAATTCTTCGACGACGAAATGCAGCAGCGCCAGCGCGATCTTGCGCAGAAATCCGGCTTCGACCTGTCCAAGCACACGCTCGTGCTCTACGGCGAATGCCAGGCCGCCAACTGCGAAAACGACACCAGCGGGCGCAAGAAAGACTCGTAGCCCGGCGCCATCCAGCGCGCCTCCAAACCTTTCGGCATGACGTTAGACCCGACTTTCGGGTTGCCGTGCCTTTCGGCACATCGTTAGACTCCTTCGCTTTAACACGAATCGCGGCCATAACGCACCGGCATAAAGAGCCGGCGCGGGCGATCGGTCTTCGGCCGCGAGGCACCCACGCGGAATGCTCATGATCAAACCCCACGGTTCGGAAACGCTCAATCCGCTGTTCGTGGCCAACGAGACAGCGCGCAGCCAGCTCGTCCAGGAAGCGCATGAGCTGCCGCAGATCACGGTGAGTTCGGCGGCCGCCGCCAATGCGGTGATGCTGGGCGCGGGTTACTTCAATCCGCTGACCGGCTATATGAACAAGGCCGACGCGCTGTCGGTCGCGCGCGATATGCGCACCACCAGCGGCCTGTTCTGGCCGATCCCGATCGTGAATATCGTGGCCGACCCGGAACCGATCCGGGGGGCGGCGCGCATCGCGCTGAACGACCCGAACGTCGAAGGCAACCCGGCGATCGCGGTGCAGGATGTCGAAGGCATCGAGGCAATCTCGGAAGACGAGATGACCGAGATGGTCACGCACATCTTCGGCACCGACGACGACGCGCATCCCGGCGTGGCCACGTTCAAGGGCCTGGGCCGGTATATCGTGCATGGCCCGATCCAGGTGCTGAACTTCTCCTACTTCGAGCACGACTTCCCGGACACCTTCCGCACCGCACCCTCGATCCGCGACGAGTTCGCTGAGCGCGGCTGGGACAAGGTCGTGGCCTTCCAGACCCGCAACCCAATGCACCGCGCGCACGAAGAACTGTGCAAGATGGCGCTGGAGGCCACCGGCGCCGACGGCGTGCTGGTGCACATGCTGCTCGGCAAGCTCAAGCCCGGCGATGTGCCGGCGCGCGTGCGCGATGCCGCCATCCGCAAGATGGTCGAGCATTATTTCCCGGAAAACTCGGTGATGATCACTGGTTATGGCTTCGACATGATGTATGCCGGGCCGCGCGAGGCCGTGCTGCATGCCGTGTTCCGCCAGAACGCCGGCTGCTCGTACCTCATCGTCGGCCGCGACCACGCCGGCGTGGGCGACTTCTACGGCGCCTTCGACGCCCAGGCCATCTTCGACGAGAAAGTGCCGGACGACGCGCTGGAGATCGAGATCTTCAAGGCCGATCACACCGCCTTCTCGAAGAAGCTCGGCCGCGTCGTGATGATGTCCGACGCCCCGGATCACAGCAAGGAAGACTTCGTGATCCTGTCGGGCACCAAGGTGCGCGAGATGCTCGGTCAGGGCATCGCCCCGCCGCCGGAATTCTCGCGGCCGGAGGTGGCCGAAATTCTGATGGACTACTATCAGAGCAAGACCGCCTGATCCGTCAGCGGGCGATCACGCACGAAGCCCGGCCCCGGCCGGGCTTTTTCGTGGTTCATCGTAGATTTTCGGACGATGACGCCCGCGGATTCTGACGGCTCAGGCACGGCGCTGGACGAATGGACGGCTTACTGGTTCGGAAATGCCGAACCAGTCCTGATAAAAGTCTCGAGCCACCCGTCTTCGCCGACCTCCGGTTTCGCGCTGCAGCGCGAGTCACTTCTCTTGCTTGCTCAAGAGAAGTAACCAAGAGAAGAGCACCCGGCGCGGCGCCGGCTTCGCCGGTTCACGGCGAGACGTGGCGCCGGCGGGATGCGCCCACCTATTCGATGACAATGGCGCATCGCTTTGGCGATGCTCAGACAGGCTGGGCGCACCGTCGCCGCACAACGGGACGAAATACAGATACGACACTTCAGGATTTAGCGTATTCCGACACGCACGGCGCTGCATTCAAGACACCGGTGACTCGCGAGTAATAAAGAGCCCGCGTCGGTTGATATGCATCAACGCCCGTCAGGCCCCATGATTTACTCTGCGGGCACTGCTACAAGCCCGCGAATTGCCATGACCGTTTCCCGCACACCCCGCATCGTCATCATCGGCGCCGGCGCGGTGGGCGCCGATACGGCGTATACGCTGTATCTGCGCGAACGGGCGCCCGATATCGTGCTGGTCGATATCGACGAACAACGCGCCCGCGGCGAAGCGCTCGATATGCAACACGGCCAGGCCCTGGCCGGCGGCGCCCGAGTGCGCGCCGGTGACTACGCCGACTGCGCCGGTGCCGCCATCGTGATCATTACCGCCGGCGCCGCCCAGAAACCCGGCCAGTCGCGCGAGGCGCTGCTCGAGCGCAACGGGGCAATCATGGCCTCGATCGTCGCGGCCGCCGAGCGGCACATGGGCCCGGACACCGTGCTGCTGATCGCCACCAATCCGGTCGATACACTGGCCCAGATCGCGGCGCGCCACGCCGAGCGCCCGAACAGTCAGGTGATCGGCTCGGGCACCGTACTCGACAGCGCCCGCCTGCGCTGGGGGCTGGGCGAAGTGCTCGGCGTCGATGCCCGGCACGTCCATGCACACGTCATCGGCGAGCACGGCGACAGCGAGCTCGTGGTCTGGAGCCATGCGCAGGTGGCGGGCGCACCGTTGGCGCTGCCCGCCGCGCAACGCGAAGACATCGCCCGCGCCACGCGAGACGGGGCCTACGAGGTGATCCGGGCGAAAGGCCATACCAGCTATGCGATCGCGCTATCGCTGGATCGCATCTGCGCGGCCATCCTGAACGACGACCACGCCGTGCTCACCGTCTCCACGAATCTCGACGGCGCCTACGGCGTGTCCGACCTCTATCTCAGCGTGCCCTGCGTGGTCGGGCGCGCCGGTGTCGAACGGGTGATCGAAATGGCGCTCGACGGCCCCGAACGCGCTGCCCTGGCGCACTCGGCGAGCGTACTGCGCGCGCGCATCGACGGTATCGCATCTGGCACGCCCGAAGCGGACAATGCGGTCAGCACTTCAGGCTGATTGCGGTCGAGGGCAAACGCTCAGCGGGGCAACGCGCAACAGGCCGGGTGGATGGGCGACGCGTCATCACCCTCGCCGGGCCTGGCCACATATCAGCCGGAATCGAGGCACCGAGCATGACAACGATCGCAGATCGTGAGGATCGAACTGAAACAGGTCAGCGCGGACCGTCAGCGGGCCGCTCGGGCGCGCTCAGGATTGTCTCCAGGTCCAGACGCTCGATGGCGCCGAGCGCCGCTTCGAGCGCGCCTTCCGCGCACAGGCCGGCCATGGCGGCCTCCTCGTAACCATTCCTGGCCGCCTGGACGCAGGCCCGGCGGATGCGTTCGGCCATGGCCAGACGCTCGGCTTCGTTCATCGCGTCTTCTCCAGGTACTGCTTCAAGGCAACGGCGTTGTTGCACTGGGTGTCCCGGGCGGCATAGAGCAATGTCACGCCCTGGGTTGCGGCGCGCTGCCGCAATTCATTCAAGGCATCCGGTTCGTCGTCGGCCAGTTCCCGCTCGTACGCCCGGCAGAAATCCGGCCAGCGCTGGCGGCAGTGCGCGAACCAGCGACGCAATGCATTGGAAGGCGCCAGCGACTTGTGCCAGGCGTCCAGCGCGGCATCGCGTTTGACCACACCGCGCGGCCAGAGACGGTCGACGAGCACACGATACCCGTCATCGTCTTCGATCGGATCATAGATACGCTTGCAACGAATGTGCATATCGTTCCCCGGCAACACGCGCATGGCACTCGCCCGCGCGGCTTTGCACCGAGCGGCCGCCGGCGGGTGACTTTACGTCGTCACGCCGCAATTGGTGTCCACAGCACATTCGCGCGCGGTTTTACGATTTTCCGGCTGCAACGTGGTGTGGGTGATCGAATAACGCTCGGCCAGCAACTGCTGCAGCCGCGGCAGAATCGAGTTCCAATCCGTCAGCCGGGCGATCTCGACGTGGGCGGCGAGTGCGCGCTGGCTCGAGGACAAGCTCCAGATATGCAGGTCGTGGACCGATCGCACGCCTTCCACGTCGGCCAGGGCACGACTCACGCCCGCGGCGTCCACGCCCTTGGGCACGCCTTCCATGAGTACGCGCACGACTTCGCGTAGCAGCGGAATCGCCGAAAGACAGATCAGCACGCAGACGAAGATCGACAACAACGGATCGATCGGCGTCCAGCCAGTGAACATGATGACGAAACCGGCCACCAAAGCCGCGACCGAGCCCATCAGGTCGCCCAGCACATGCAGCAAGGCCCCGCGCACATTCATGGTCTGTTCGCCGCGCAACAGGATATAGCCGATGCTGATGTTCACCAGCAGGCCGATGCCGGCGATGATCATGACCATGCCGCCGGCGACGGGCTCCGGCTGGAAGAAGCGTTGAATGGCGGAAATCGCAATCGCGGCGACCACCCCGATCATCATCACGGCGTTGACCAGCGCCCCCAGCACTTCGGCCCGCTGCAAGCCGAAGGAATGCGAGTTGGAAGCCGGTCGCCGCGACAGCCAGGCCGCGAAGGCACCGATCGCCAGTGATGACGTATCGGTGAACATGTGACCGGCGTCGGACAGCAGAGCCAGCGAACCGGATAGCCAGCCGCCGGCGACCTCCACGAGCGCGAAGGCGAACGTGAAGCAGAGCGAGAAAATCAACGTCTTACCGCTGCCGTGATGGTGATGTCCGCCGAGGCCATGCTCGTGATCGTGGTCATGCCCGTGATCATGATGCGCGTGCTCGTGACTGTGATCGTGATCGTGCATATGCGCGCTGCTCATCGCCCGCCCTCATTCATCGCTGTGTTCGATCATGTCGCGCAGCACGCGCTGAACATGATCGTCGGCGGCCACATAGAACACCTGCTTGCCACGCCGTTCGGCCGCCAGCAGACGGGCCGAGCGCAACAGTCGCAGATGATGGCTGGCCAGCGACATCGAGATGTCGATTTGCGCGGCCAGACTGGCGACGCTCTGCGGGCGTTCCAGACAGGCATAGACCAACGACAGACGATTCGGCTCGCCCAGCAGGCGAAACATTTCGGCCATGCGCGTGGCGCGGTCGTCGCCGAGAACCGTGATATCGATGGTTGTGGCCATGCCGACCTCTACAATTGAATAAGTATTGTATCGATATGACCAACGTTATGGTATTGCGCGATCGAATAGCAAACCGCTATCGATCACATGGGTCATACCCGACGGCGATACACAACCGGCGGCAGCGCCTGCCGCCGGCCAACGGACCGGCTACCCGGCCTTCAGGGCCCGGAACGCGTCGACCGCCTGATCGAGCCGGGCCAGCGTGGCCTCGCGGCCGAGCAGCACCAGCGTGTCGTCGATCGACGGTGATACGGGCCCGCCGGTGAGCGCGATGCGGATGGGCTGAGCGACCTTGCCCATACCGACTTCATTGCCCTCGGCCACGCCCTTGACCGCGGCCGCCAGATCCTCGGCGTGCCAGCCTTCAAGGCGCGCGAGCGTATCCCGGACCTGGGCGAGCAGATCGGGCGTGGCGGTCTTGATGTGCTTCTTGACCGCCTTCGGCTCGTATTCGGCAACCTCGCGGAACAGAAACAGGCTCTGCTCGGCCATCTCCGTCATCGTCTTGCAACGCCCCTGCTGCACGCTGGCGATGGCGATCAGATCATCCTGATCAACGCCCTCGATGCCATGACGCGCCAGATGCCAGGCCAGCTCGTCGATCAGCTCTTCCGGCTCGGCCGCCTTGATGTGTTCCTGGTTCACCCACAGCAGCTTCTCGGGGTCGAAGATCGAGGCGCCGCCCTGCACGTTGGCGATGTCGAAGTGTTCGATCATCTGTTCGCGGGTGAAGATCTCCTGATCGCCGTGGGCCCAGCCGAGGCGCACCAGGTAATTGAGCAACGCGCTGGGCAGAAAACCCTGTTCGCGATAGCGCATCACGCCGACCGCACCGTGACGCTTGGACAGCCGCTTGCCATCCGGGCCGAGAATCATCGGCACATGCGCGTAGTGCGGCAGCTCGCTGTTGCCGCCGATCTGGCTGTCCACCAGTGCCTTGAAGATATTGATCTGGCGCGGCGTATTGTTGACGTGGTCGTCGCCGCGAATGACATGGGTGATGCCCATGTCCATGTCGTCCACCACCACGCAGAAGTTGTAGGTCGGCGTGCCGTCGGCGCGGGCGATGATGAGATCGTCGAGTTCGCTGTTGGCGATGGTGATGTCGCCCTTCACCAGATCGGGGATGACCGTCACGCCCTCCAGCGGCGTGGCAAAGCGGATCACCGGATCGACACCCGCCGGCGGCTCCGGCAGCGTCTTGCCCGGCATCGGCCGCCAGGTGCCGTCGTATTTGGGCTTGTCGCCGCGCTCACGCGCGGCCTCGCGCATGGCCTCGACCTCCGCGGCGCTGGCATAGCAGCGATAGGCCTTGCCCTCGGCCAGCAACTGGGCGATCACCTCGGCGTAGCGATCGAAACGCTTCGTCTGATAGTAGATCTCGCCGTCGTGCTCGAGATCGAGCCAGGCCATGGCATCGAGAATCGCGGTCACGGCTTCGTCGGTGGAGCGTTCGCGATCGGTATCCTCGATGCGCAGCACGAAGCGGCCATTGTTCTGGCGCGCGTGTAGCCAGGAATACAGCGCCGTGCGCGCACCGCCGATATGCAGATAACCGGTCGGGCTGGGGGCGAAGCGGGTGACGACGGACATAGGACTTGCAACCGATACGAGCGCGTAATCCGCCATTTTAGGGCCTGTTACCGTTTCATACGAGCCCGTGCCGGCATCGCGAAAGCCCCGCACAGGGCGCAAACCGACCACCGGCGAGGCCCGCGCCGCCCGGATCGGATCACGGCTCAGCTTTCCTGATGACTTTCGCCGGCGGGCACGCGCAGCACCTGGCCCACGCGCAGGGTCGAGGAATCGAGTGAATTCGCGGCCTTCAGAGCCGCCACGCTCTCGTTGTGCGCGTTCGCGATCGAATACAGCGTGTCGCCCGACTGCACGCGATAATGCGCCGCGTGCGGCTTCGACGCCGTCTGGAGACCCGGCACGATCAGCCGCTGACCCGGCTCGATGTCGCGACTGGTCAGGTCGTTGATCGTCATCAGCAATGCGCTCGTCACGCCCGCGCGTTTTGCCAGACCCGACAGGGTATCGCCGTTGCGCACGATATAAACCTCGGGCGACTGGGTCGACGGGTGCATGGGCGGGTTGTGTTTCAGGTAACCCACGATGCCGCGGTAGATGGCATCGGCCAGCTTCGCCCGAAACGCATGCCCGTGCAGCTTCCGGGCCTGGGTCGGATTGGTGAGAAACGCGGTCTCGCACAGCACCGACGCCACCATCGGATCGCGCAGCACCTCGAAATTCGCCCGCTGCGGTTTGCCATGGTAGAGCGGCTCGATCTTGCCGAACTGGTGAATGATGCGCTGCGCCAGGCGATCGGCGGCATCGATCGACTGGCTCTGGAACATCTGTGTCAGCACCGTGTTCAGCGTCATGTCGTCGCTGGAAAACCGCACGCCGGCCACTTCCCGGTCGTGACCGTTCTCGAAACGCGCCAGTTGCGCGGCCTCGGCGTTGCTCGCGCCGTGCTCCGACAACTCGTAGCAGGTGCCGCCAGCGACATGCGGATGCCCCGGCGAGGCATTGGCATGGATCGAGACGAATACGTCCGCGTGCTTGCGCTGGGCAATGGCGACACGATCGGCCAGCGTGACGAAATGATCGCTGTGGCGCGTGAGCACCGGTTTGATGCCGGGCGTGGCGGCCAGCTTGGCATAGACCATGCGCCCGATCGCCAGCGTGACGGTTTTTTCTTGCAATCCGTGCGGACCGGACGTGCCCGGATCCTTGCCGCCGTGGCCCGGGTCGATCACGACGACCAGCGGCTTTTTCCGGGGCGCCACGCTCGCCGGCTCGGCCTGCGCCGCGCGGGCGTTGTCGAAACGCGCGATCAACTGGTGTCCGTGGCGCTCGACACCCGCGAAATGCGTGCCGGGTTTCAGGCCGAACACCGCGCGAAGCGTGTCGTGCTTGCGGCGCCCCCAGCGGATATTGCGAATCGCGCCCGCGCTGTTGGCGCTCGCCGCGTGCGCCCGATGCGTGGCCTTCAGATCGATGACGGCGCGCACCGGCGAACTGAGCACAAAATCGTGGAACGATGGCACCCGGGAAAACGTGAGAACGACACGGGTATGCCGGCCGGCGTGATGTACGCGCACCTGCTGCAACGTCGCCGGCGGGGCCGCGGATGCAACGGCCGCCCACCACAGCACCAGCCCGAGTAACGCATAACGATAAAACAGAAACCGATTCACGATGCCCTTCGCCGCCCGGCGAGCCATCCATCGACCGGGGCCCGCCGGATCACGCCCTCCATGATCCCGTCTGGATTGCCGAGCCTTCGTCGGACGCCCGGCGATACCGGACGCTGACGCCGCGTCGACAGGATATAACATCAGATTAGTTGACAAAGTCAACCAAGACATGGAGTATTAGTTGACATTCTCAACTACTCATCATGGCTCAATATTCTCCTACCGGCGAAACGCTGCACCGTTTGCTCCATGCCTATAAGCGCGCCATGCGCGACGGCTATGCCGCGGCCGATATCGATCTCACCGTCGGCGAGATTCGCGTACTCAAGGGCATCGCCCGCAGCCGGCACGGCACCGCCCGGCACATCGCCGAGCGCATGCGCCAGGACAAGGGCCGCATCGCCCGGTTGATCAAGGGCCTTGTGACCGCAGGCCTGGTCGTACGCCAACCGCATCCAGACGACAACCGCAGTCAACAGCTCGAACTCACCGATGCCGGGCGCGAACTCGCGGCCCGCATCGCCAGCGTCGAGGCCCGTGCCGGCGCGCGCATGGCCGGCGGGTTGTCGGATACCGATCTCGCCCGTTTCACGGATCTCGCCGAAGCCATGATCACCAATCTCGAACACGCCCAGGATCGCGCTTCATGAATCGCAGACCGTCACCCCGAACCTTCACCGTACTCGACAAGACCGAGATCACGCCAAACATGCTGCGCGTGACTCTCGGCGGCGAAGGCATGGCCGATTTCCCGGCCGACCAGGAAAGCGCCTACGTCAAGCTGCGCTTCCCCCAGGCCCAAAGCGAGCGCCCGCTGCTGCGGACCTACACCATCCGCTCGCAGCGCGACGATTCGGTCGATATCGATTTCGTCCGCCATGGCGACGGCGGCCCCGCCGCGCGCTGGGCCGAGGATGTTCAGCCCGGCGAGACCATCGACATCGGCGGCCCGGGCCCGAAGAAGCGCGTCGACTCCGCCGCCGACTGGGTGCTGATGATCGGCGACATGACCGCCCTGCCGGCGATCTCCGCGAACCTGGAAACACTGCCACGCGCCATGTCCGGGCACGCCATCATTGAAGTACTGCACGAACACGACATCCAGCAACTGGACGCGCCCGACGGCGTGGCCATCCAGTGGGTGATCAACCCGCGCCCCGGGGCCGACAGCGCACCCTTGTACGATGCCGTGGCCGCGCTCGACTGGCCGGCCGGCGCGCCGTCGGTGTGGTGTGCCTGCGAATTCGCGACCATGCGCCGCCTGCGCGAGCATTTACGCGGCGATCGCGGCGTGATGCGCCAGCAGCTTTATATCTCTAGCTACTGGCAACGCGGCAGCAACGAGGAGGCCCACAAGCAGAACAAGCGCGCCGACGCCGAAGGCTCAGCATCAACGCTGTAAGCCCTTGCATCTAGTCAGGGCGGAACAAGCAGGCCGCGAGACTACGAGCCGGCCCGCCGACTCACCGCCGAACCGGCAATTTCTCGGGTTCAGGGGCTCAAGGCGACACTACGCGCCTCGGCATGGCACGCGATGACATCGCGTGTCCGAGCAGGATCGAATACGGTATCAAAGCACCACGAGCCAAAGCCGCCGGCCAGGTTGATCGCTTCAACCCACTCGGCCATGGCAGCGCGTTTGGCACGATTGAGATCGCTATCCTGACCTTTGACTTCCAGCACCAACGTTCGGCCGTTCCTGAGCTTGATCAGAAAATCGGGGACGAACCGGCGGCTGGAGCCTTCCCAGAGATAACGCACAACGAAATCGAGGTGGTCGTTCTTCGCCCACGCCGCAACGTCATCGCTTGTCTCACACACCGCAACCACCGCTTTTTCCCAAGTGCTGTCGTGCACAGCATGGCTAATCTGGGAACGAGAGGTGGGCTCGCAAGGCTTTGTCGTAAGCCACGGCCGCATAGCGCTCGTCGAACCGATTGGTAACTGCTCATCGAACAGCGGCTCGAGGCGCGTCGTATTCGACTGGCGAATATACCGGCTGACGTGCGTCACGACGGCATCGATATTCAGGCCAATCAACAACCGCCGCCGAGCCGGCTCGGCGTACCACTGCGCCGGAATCGTGAGCTTGTCGCTGGCCAGGAATTGCTCGACCAAACGAATCAGCTGGATCGCCAGGTATTGTGTATCGCCTTCGAAGCCGCTATCGAGCTCGCGATACAGCTTTCGCGTGGCGCGAAAGATGAGGTTCTGCAGCCGGAAATCCTGTGCGGCACTCTCCAGGTCGATCGCAGACGCCTGAGCAAGATTGACAATACCGGTCAACGACGGCGCAATTTCGGCGTTGATCGGCGTGGCATTCGGGTCGAGCGCCAACGGCTCGACCGCTGGCCAGTCGACCCGCAGCTCCGGCTTGAGCACCGATTGAATCCGAACCACATTGGGCCAGCGAATTTCATAACCATTACGGTCGGGCTCGACTTCGATACGTACGCTCGCCTTCGGCACCGGCGGCGTCTCGCCGCCCTCGCCCACCTCCTGGAAGATCGATAACGGCACGCCGAAGACATTGACGAATTCGGGCAGGAAATACCCCTGCTCATCCATGTCGTGCGCCACGCGTCGCAAACCGCGCCCGATGACCTGCTCGCACAACAACTGGCTGGTGAACGCGCGCAACCCCATGATGTGCGTCACGTTCGCCGCGTCCCAACCTTCCGACAGCATGGCCACCGACACAACGTTCTGCAGCTGTTGGCCCGGCCGCCCACGCTTGCCGACGGTATCGACCAACGCCCGCAACTGCTCTTCCTGCTTGAGCGCCAACAGTTCGTTCTGCTTATCGGCAGGCAAACCGGCGGCCTTGATGACCTGCTCCAGCCGGGCTGCGTATTCCTTGTCCTTCGTGACTTTCTCGCCCCGCTCGGCTTTCTCGAGCACCTTGGAATCGACACGCAGCGTGTATTCCTGCGCCTGCGTACCTTCGATGATGCAGTCGCCTTCGTTGAAGAATCGCTCGATGCGCGCGGCCGTCTCGGTCCGGTTGCAAACCGTGAGCATGACTGGCGGAATCGTATGCCCTTCGGCCTGCCAGGCCTTCTGGGTTTCGCGCCAGTCGTAAGCCAACAGCGCATAAGCGTTCTTAACGAGCTTCGGCAAGGGATCGGTCGAGTCGGCCTTGCGGTTCAAGTCGTCGCGGACTTCGTCTTCGCGATACAGATGATAGAGCTTGCTCGCGTAGCTTTTCGCGTTGGCCAGTGCATCGTCGCGAATCACCACCCGCGGCGTCTTCACCAACCCCGCTTCGATCGCATCGTTCAGGCCGAAATCGGAGATGATCCATTCATAAAGCCCGGCTTCGGTGTTGGTCTTTCCCGTCGGCGCGAACGGTGTCGCCGATAGATCGAAGCAGCGCCGGATACGCCGCGTCTTGTGAATCCGGTCCAGCCCCTCGATCCAGCGCGTCGCTTCTTCCAGATCGATACCGAGTGCTTCGGCTTGTTTCCGGCCGACCTTCACCTCCGCGCGTTGCCGATAGGCGTGGTGCGCCTCGTCGTTGAATACGATCAGATCCTTGAAACCCGCCAGCCGGCCCAGCACACGGCGAGTGAATGCCTCATCGCTCTCCTTGCCTTTCTTGACCACTGACCGCGCCGGCTCTTTCAGCGGCATCAGCGTGTGCCAATTCTCGACCCGGATCTCCATCTGGTTGAGCCGCTGGCGCATCGCCTCGGTGGGGCACATGGAAAACTCGTCGTAGACGTTCTTCTCATCACCCGGGAGCAATACCTGCAAGCGGCTTTTCACTGTCAGACCCGGCGTGACCACAAAGATGGCATGGGAAAAACGCGAGTCCTTGGGATATTGCAGGGCGTTGAGTGTCTGCCAGGTCGCAATCAGGCCCATGACTGTCGTCTTGCCCGAGCCGGTTGCCATCTTGCTGCAGATACGCTCCCAGGCGCCGCCGTCGCCGGGCAGGAAGATGCCCTGACGATAATCGGGCGGCGCTTCCAGCCACCAGATCAGCGTTTCGATCGCTTCCAACTGGCAGAAATAGAATGGATACTGGCGCGGCCCGCCCTGCCAGCGGCGGGCGTCGGCAATCCACTCGCCCCGAGCATCCCAGTGCTCCAGCAGGGCGCGCGTGACCATCGTGATCCCCGGCCACCCCGCTGCCCGCCACTCGTCCACACGTTGGCGAACACGATTGACCGTCTCCAGCAACTCCACCCGCCGCGTGTTGTTGCGCGTGTCGTACATCTCGTAGGCGGCCGGCCGCCGACCTTCGGCGATCTGAGCAATCTTGCCGTTGGCGTCCTGTGACCAGTGCCGGCTGGGGGTTTCGTAGGGGGAGTTGATGATTAGCGATTGGGCGATCATCGGTGACATTCCTGAATCGTGAGACGCGGCTGAGCCTTGTGTGTAGCCACTCGTTTTAGGTATGGAGCGCAGGGCGTTGTGTAACGAGCTACCGAGCTTATGTGAGAAGCGCGCCGTCTTGTGTGACCAGCTAGCTGGCTCGTGATGTGAGCAGAACCCTTCGTGCACTGCCAGCGAGGCCTACCGCGTCAAGTAAGAGGGGGCGCCGTAGAACAAGTCAGGCGGTCTCCCCGGCGGCCAGCTCCTGAATTCGCTGAAACGCGCGACGGAGACTATCGGACCGATGGGCGGCCTCGCCGGGCCGCCAAGACATTCGCACGAACTCGATCAGGCGATCGTTATAGCTCAATCCCTGACGCGGACCGCCCGCGCGATAGACCGCAATATCGTCTTTTATCGATGTAGGCGAGTGTCTCCACACGAGGTTCAGCAACGTCTGCTTGGGGTCAACGAACGTCTCCGGGGCTTCCGAGAGCTTATTTCGCGGCACTCCGGCGAATGTTGCAAATCGCTCATCGTCAGCCAGCAGCCACGCTTCGACCTCACGAATCGCGACCCGAAACAACAACGCAGGCGGCACGGCTTGGCGGCCACACCAGCTTGCAATAAGCGATGGCGCACATGTACCGCGGTCCAGGTCGGTTAGCAGAATGACCGGCAACGAATGAGCAAGCCGAATCAACTCGGGCAGCTTGCGCTGCAATCCACCATAGCCTTGGCCGGGTATCGAAACCGCAATCTGCAGATCACCCGCGGCCTCCTCGACCAATCTTTCGATCACCGCAGCACTGAGCATATCTTCCGTCGCGGTGTAGACGGGGCGCACTACCACAGCCCCAACTGTTCGACCCCTTTCGGCCGCGTTTGCGGCAAAACGACATCCGCCGCACTCAGGCCCGCATCCAACCCCGCCGCTTCTGACAGGTTCACTGAGCGAACCTTCGACCCTTCACGGCTCGGTTCGAGAATGGCAATACCCGCCGGATCGATTCCCGGATTGCTGAGCAACGCCTGGCTATGCGTACTGATCAATACCTGTCGTCGCACCTTACGGCCACGCTGAACGCGGTCGATCAATGAAGGAATCTGTTCGACTACCGCTTGATGGAGCGAAAGCTCCGGCTCTTCCAGAAGCAACAGACCGTTGCCATCGAGCAGGGACCAGAGCATACCGAGCAGCCGGAGCGTGCCGTCGGAAAAATGCTCTTCGCCTTGCCAGCCCGCATTCGGGCGATGATGTTCATACAGCGCTTCGAGATGCGGATGCCCCATCTCGTCGTTTTCGAATCGCAGCGCCTTGAACTGCGGTACTGCAACCGCCAGCGCCGCCTGAATACGGTTGAGTCGCGAGTCGCGCGTTTTCTTCGGCGTCTTGGCCAATCGTTCGAGAAACCCCTGGCCAAACGGGTCGTCCTCCAGGCGATGACCGCCGATATGCTCACCGTATTTCAGCAGCTGCGGCACGAGATGCAGATACGTCACATCGGAGAACACATCGACCAATGACCGAAACTCGCGGTTTGCGAGTGTTTGCTCGAGATGGGTTTCGGTCAGCAGCATCGGATCACGGCTATCGTCCGAGCCGGGCCGATCCAGAATCTGCTCATCATCGCGCCAGACTTGCTCGCTGGTCACGACGATGCGTTGGGCGCCTTTGCCCTCGGTCTTGAAGGCAAGAACATAACGCCAACGCTCAGAATCACCGTCGATGGTATCGCTGAGGCGCAACTCGATACGCACCTCCGGATCACGGCGGTGGTGCAGACAGCGCAACTTGGTGATACCCCCCCGATCCTTGACCGCCTTCTGGAGCCCGCCACCGTCCGGCTTGCAAACGTCGCGCAGGAAACGAAAGACATCCAGAATGTTCGATTTACCCGACGCATTGGGCCCGATGAGATAAGACACACGCGCCAACTTCAGTTCCGCCTGGCGAAAGTTCCGCCAGTTCTTCAGTTTCAAAGCGGTGATGAACATGGCCACACTCACCCAAGGTTGATGACTTTCAACGACTCGATCCCGCGGTCGTCCACGATCTTCACTGCCACGCACTCGTTCTCGCCGGCGTCGAACGGCAGCGACAGCGTGCCGTGAAAGGCATCCAGCAGATCGTCGTTCAGCTCGGCGCGGATATCTTTCTTGAGCTTGTACCAGCCGTCTTTCTTGCCGGCCATGGGAAAGAACACCTGACGCGGGAACAACGAGCGGTTGTCGTAATCGGTATCCAGCGACCAGAGAGCGATATTCTTCTTGCCGCCGGATTTCAACTCGCCGGTCTTGGTATCGAAATAATCGAAGCCGTGCACTTCGATCTGGTAACGGCCGTCGTCGCGCGTGTGCAACTCCACCTCCGGCTGGCCCATCAGCCAGAACGATTCATTGCTGGAGCGCCCCTTCTTCAGGTCCTCGGTCAGCAGATCAGTATTCATCTGCACTTTCAGCGCCTGAACGCCCTTGATGTTGTCGATATCCTTGGCCGCCTCCGGGTCGAAGGTGAAGGCACAGAACACCAGCAACTTCGGCAACGGAAACAGCTCGCCCGCCTCGCGCATGGCGATCTCGACCTGGCGTTGTTCCAGCGCGGCATGTTCCGGGCCGAAACTCACCGCCACCCGCTCGCCGCCATTCTCACCATGGGCCACGGTGCCCACCGCATCGATATACCGCGTGCCGGGCAACGGATCCAGATCCATCAGTTTCAGTTTCTGGTTGTTCTTGCCGCGTACGCCGGTCTTGAGCAATTCATCGCGCCACTGTGCCTGGCGCGACGTTTCGCCCGAACGCGCGACAGCGACATCCGCCTCGCGCGGCTGCTCGGCTTCGTCCAGCCCGAGCACTGTGGCAAACGGCACCGCCTCGACCGTGAACGGGCCGGTAATGCGACGCTTGGACTTATCGACCTCCGGCTGGTCGTAGAGCACTTCCTGGCCGGCGTGGTTGGCGATGGAATCGTCCAATGCTTGCTGCATGGCCTGGCGTGCGGCATGAAACGCATCCAGAGCCTCGAGGGCAGCTTGCGGCCAGTCAGCCGGCGCTTCGAACGGTACTTCCCATTCCAACAGCGCGTTGGTGGCGACGACTTCCTCGCTGGGCAATGTCTGCCGTGTCGTCTTCGCCGAGAAATCGATCGTCTCGCCCTTGCGGGCGCCTTCAGTGATCTTGAGCGGTGCCGGCGGCGCGGCCTGCAACGCCGTGTTCAGCGACGCCAGCGCCGACTCGATCGCCGGATGTCGTTGTTCGTAGATCGTATCGATTTCCGGATTATTGGCGATCGACTTCAGCGTAATATGCGGCACGGTCTTGTAGATGAAGCCGCCGCGCAGGCCTTCGCCCGGATATTTCAGGGCGTAGTAGTCGTAGCTCGCGGTCATCAACCGCTGCTTGGCGAGCGTGATCGCGACTCGGGAGGTGTCGCAGGTGATCCAGCGGCGGCCCCATTTTTCGGCGACTACGGCTGTAGTGCCTGAGCCGCAGGTGGGATCAAGAACTAAATCCCCTGGATCCGTAGCCATAAGAATACAACGCTCTATAACCTTTTCGCCGGTTTGAACTACGTAGTATCGCGTATCCGAAAACCCAGTAGAAAGAACATCGTCCCAAGAGTTCGAGAGGCTGTAGACAGAGAAATCGCTTAAGTACCGACGATACATGAGACTATTGCCGATAGGCTTAATTCTAGAAGCCTTAAGCAAGTTAGAAATCCCTTTCTTATTGGTCTTCCAGCCGCCTTTTCCATAGTCAAAAGATTTCCCTCGTAGAACTACAGCGAATTGTGTGCTTACGCCACCGCTTTGACCTTTCAGATCCGAAGCGGCGAAGACCGCGTCTTCTCGATTAGAGGATCTATTAACGCTAATGTCTTCGCCGAACTGAGTTCTTGCCCAGTTGTATTGGCTGGTGCCAGCGGCTCCAAGCTTTTTTTCTCGAAAAAGGTTTTTATATTTCAAGCATTCGAATTTCTTCGAATACCAAATTAGGTAATCGTTTGTACTTGCCAGATATTGAGATGTTGCACTCGTAGTTTTAATAAATGATATTTGCGCAATAAAATTCGTTTCACCGAAAATCTCGTCTAATAGTTCACGTACATGATGCAAATTTTCATCCGAAATCTGCACAAATACGCTACCGGACTCACTCAACAACTCCCGCGCCAAGAGCAGCCGATCCCGCAGATACGTCAGATAAGAATGAATCCCCAGCTCCCAGGTATCCCGGAAGGCCTTGATCATTTCCGGTTCCTGGGTCAGATCCTCATCCTTGCGATCCTTGACGTCCCGGCGGTTGGTGAACGGCTGGAAGTTGGAGCCGTATTTGATGCCGTAGGGCGGGTCGATATAGATCATCTGTACCTGCCCGGCCATGCCCTCTTTCTGTAGCACGGAGTTCATGACCAGCAGCGAATCACCCGCAATCAGGCGGTTGGACCAGTCGCGGTCGTGCTTGTAGAAGTCGATGGCTTCGCGCAGCGGCAGGTTTTCGAACGGGGCATGGAACAAATCAGCCTGAAAGCTCGGCGTATCCTTGCCTTTGCTGTCTTTCACCCGTTTCTGCAAGCCGGCGAGAATGGTGGCCGGATCGATGCGTTCGTGCACATGCAGCGAAACGGTATCGACTTCGAAGCTGGTGCGCTCGGCCTTGCCGGCCCAGTTGAGGTAGGCCGCCTGCATGCGCTTGAGTTGTTCCAGCGCAGCGGCCATTTCGTCTTTGTCATCCGAGGCGAGCGCGTCGTCGATGAGGCTTTCGATCTGGGCGCGGCTCGGGTCGAACTGCAGCGCCGGGTCGATATGCGGGTCGTAGGCCCAGTTGGCGCTGTCTTCCACGCCGTCCGAGCTGGTATCGACCATGCCGACATGCGGGTTGTTGCGGCGCTTGTCGTCGTAGCGATAGCTCAGCACTTCGTGGCGATCTGCACTGGCTTTCGACGCGCGCTTGTGTGCTCTCTTCTGGTCGGCTTTCTTCCGGCCGGCTGCTTTACCCCGAGCCTTGGCACGCGCCTTATCGGCATGGAAATCGAGTTCGGCCGGGGCCGCCTGCGGCTTGAGTTCGAAATCCGGCGCGGCGGTGCTCGGTTGGTCGGCAGCGATTCGATAGATCGACCCACCGCGGCCGCGCCCCTTCCCGATCACGCCGTCGGCCACGAGCGCGTTCTTGATTTCCGCATAGCCGTCGTTGCCCAGCTCGTGGCCCGCATCGCGCAATGCCTGCTGCATGGCCTGGTTGCCGATGCTCGAGCCATCGGCCGGCAGCATATCCAGCAACTGCGCCCGCGCCGCCGCGCGCCCCTTCGAATCGCTCATATCGCTCTCTGACTGGTGCCAAGCCGCGCGATTGGCCGTTCTGCCTCAGCCGCCGGCCACTATGCTCAATAGTCCCCGCAGGGAGCCTATCACCGGCACGTCGCGCTGTGCGCTTAAAAGACGTCGACGGATGTGCGCCACCCGCCATCATAGCGTTATGACGTTGTGATGCTAAACTCCAATCAGGAGGCATTCCCATGACAACTTCAAAGCGCTCAACCATCTATTTCGACGAACAGCTACATGCAGCACTCCGCCTGAAGGCCGCCCATACGCATCGCAGCGTGTCGGATCTTGTCAACGACGCCGTTCGTGCTGCGCTGGCCGAGGATCAGGAAGATTTAGCCGCTTTCACCGACCGCGTCGCCGAACCGACCCTGAGCTATGAGGCACTGCTGGACGATCTGAAGGCGCATGGCAAGCTATAAGCTTGTCTTCAAACGCTCGGTCGCAAAGGATCTGCGCGGCATTCCGAACGATGAGGTCGCGCGTATTCTCCAACGCGTCGATGCGCTACAGCGGGATCCACGCCCGCCGGGGAGCGAGAAGCTTTCGGGTCAGGAGCGATATCGAATCCGCCAGGGCGTCTACCGCATCCTTTACGAAATCGCCGACGATGTACTGATCGTAACAGTCGTCAAGATCGGACACCGAAAGCATGTCTATCGGGGCGAATAACGCCTCGTTGATAGACGCTCGCTCATAAAAAAAGCCGCCCCAATAACCGGAGCGGCTTGAGCCGGCCGTGGCCGATCAGGCAGCCCGTGCCTGACGCATCCGCTGTGCGGCCTCGACCATGTGCTCCAGCGCCGGCTTGACCTCGGCCCAGCCGCGGGTCTTGAGCCCACAGTCCGGGTTCACCCACAGTTTTTCGGGCGGCAACACGGCCACGGCCTTGTCGAGCAGGGCGACCATCTCGTCGGTGCTCGGCACACGCGGGCTGTGGATATCGTAGACACCCGGGCCGATCTCGTTCGGATACTGGAACTTCACGAACGCATCCAGCAGTTCCATCTGGGAGCGCGAGGTCTCGATGGAGATGCAGTCGGCATCCATGGCGGCGATCGACTCGATGATGTCGTTGAACTCCGAGTAGCACATATGGGTGTGCACCTGGGTTTCGTCGCGCACGCCGCCCGCTGCCAGCCGGAAGGCGGCCGCGGCCCAGTCCAGGTATTCATCCCAGTCGGCACGCCGCAGCGGCAGGCCTTCGCGAAAAGCCGCCTCGTCGCACTGGATTGCGGCCAGCCCGGCCGCTTCCAGATCGACGATCTCGTCGCGAATGGCGAGCGCGACCTGCTTCACGGTTTCGGACCGGGGCTGGTCGTCGCGCACGAAGGCCCACTGCACCATGGTCACCGGGCCGGTGAGCATGCCCTTCATCGGCTTTTTCGTCCGCGACTGGGCGTATTTCGACCATTTCACCGTCATCGGCTTCGGCCGCGAGACATCGCCGTAGATGATCGGCGGCTTCACATAGCGCGAGCCATAGCTCTGCACCCAGCCAAGCTTGGTGAAGGCATAGCCGGCCAGTTGCTCGCCGAAATACTCGACCATGTCGTTACGCTCGAATTCGCCGTGCACGAGCATGTCGAAGCCCATGTCTTCCTGTAGGGCGATGGCGTCGTCGATCTGCTGTTTCAGGAACACGTCGTAGTCGGCGTCCGACAGATCGCCCTTCTTGTGCGCGGCACGCGCGCGGCGCACGTCCCTGGTCTGCGGGAACGAGCCGATGGTGGTGGTCGGGAACATCGGCAGCTTCAGCTTGGCCTGTTGCTTACGCGCGCGCTCGGGGTAGCTCGACTTGCGGCGGTAATCCGCCGCGGTGAGCCCGGCCACGCGCTTGGTGACGAACGGGTCGTGGATGAGTGTGGAGTCACGGCGACCCGCCATCGCCCGGGCGCTGGCCTCGAACAAGGCCGCGTCGACATCGCCGTCGAGCGCGTGGGCCAGTGCCACGATCTCGGCCAGTTTCTCTTCGGCGAAGGCCAGCCAGTCGGCCAGCCGCGAATCGAGTTTGGTTTCGTTTCGCAGCGCCACCGGGCTGTGCAACAGCGAGCAGGCCGGGCCGATCATCAGACGATCGCCACCCACGATCTCCCGCACCTGCGCCAGCGCCGCCCTGGCCTGGGCCAGATCGGTTTTCCAGACATTGCGCCCGTCCACGATGCCGACGGAAAGACGCACGCCCGCCGGTAACCGCGCGGCCACGGTCTCGAGTTCGGCGGCGCCGCGTACGGCGTCGATATGCAAAGCTTCGACCGGCAGGCGCGTGAACAGGTCGAGGTTGTCACGCAGCTCACCGAAATAATTCGTGACCATGATCCTGAGATCGCCGACGCGCGACAGCGCGGCATAGGTCTGCTCGATGACCGCGCGCTGGGCCGCGCTCAGGTCGAGCGAGAGGATCGGCTCGTCGATCTGGACCCAGTCGGCGCCGGCCGCGGCCAGTCGATCCAGAATCTCGATATACACCGGAATCAGTTGATCGGCGAGCGCGAACTTGTCCAGCTCCGAGCCGTCGGTGACCTTGCCGAGGGTGAGATAGGTCGCCGGGCCAATCAGAACCGGCTTGCTGGCGATGCCCTGCGCCCTGGCCTCGGTGAATTCATCGAAGACCTTGGAGCCGGCCAGCTTGAAGGTCGTGTCCCGGGTGAACTCAGGCACCAGGTAGTGGTAGTTGGTATCGAACCACTTGGTCATTTCGCAGGCGATGGCATTGTCCGTGCCGCGGGCCATGTCGAAGGCCACATCGAGATCGGCGTGCGCGCCGTCCCAGTCGAAACGCGCCGGCACGTTACCAACCAGGCAGGCCATATCCAGAACCTGATCATAGAAGGAGAAATCGTTGGACGGGATCAGTTCGATGCCGGCATCGCGTTGTTTTTCCCAGTTCGCGCGCCGGATGGCGGCACCCGCGGCTTCCAGGCCCGCACGGTCGAGATCGCCGGCCCAGTAGCCTTCGGTGGCTTTCTTCAACTCACGGCGTTCGCCGATGCGTGGGAAACCGAGATTATGGGATGTCGTCATGGTGGGTCGCTCCTGTCCTGCGTTATCCGAGCCAGCACCGCTGGCGATCAGTCGAGATATTAGGACGACTCACCCATGACTAATATTGGTATATTTGCATCGATACATGACGACAGCTCATACAACGAATGATCGAACGCATCCACCTGCGCATCCTGCGTCAGATCGAACGCGACGGTTCGTTGACCGCCGCGGCCCAATCACTGCATCTGACCCAGTCGGCATTGAGCCATGCCATACGCAAACTGGAAGATCAGGCCGGCACGGCGATCTGGCGCCGGGAGGGGCGGCGTATCCGCCTGACGCCGGCCGGCGATTATCTGCTCGCCGCGGCCGAGCGCCTGCTGCCGCAGCTGGAGCGGCTGGATACCGTGCTGGCCGATTATGCGGCCGGGCAGTACGGTACGCTGCGCATCGGCATGGAATGCCATCCCTGCTATCGCTGGCTGCTCAAGATCGTGGAACCGTATCTGGCGGCCTGGCCCGGGGTGGATATCGATGTGATCCAGGCGTTTCGCTTCGGCGGCATGGCCGCGCTGTTCAACCACGATATCGATATTCTGGTCACGCCCGATCCGCTGGCCAAGCGCGGTGTGACCTTCGAGCCGGTGTTCGATTACGAGCAGGTCCTGGTGGTGGCCGCGGGCCATCGATTGGCCGAGCGCGACTACGTCACGGCCGAGGCGCTGGCCGACGAAGTGCTGTTGTCCTATCCGGTGGACCCGGCCCGGCTGGATATCTTCACCGCGCTGCTCGGGCCGGCGCATGTCACACCGAGGCGCCACAAGACGCTCGAATCCACCGACATCATGCTGCAGCTCGTGGCCGCCGGACGCGGCGTGTCGGCCCTGCCGCGCTGGCTGGTCGATGAATACGCGGCCGATCTGGCGATCACACCGGTACGGCTCGGGCCGGCCGGCATCGCGAAGCAGATCCATCTGGGCGCACGGCGCGCCAGCCTTGAGGAGCCGCCAATCGCCGGTTTCCTGGACACTGCTCGCGCCGGGCCGTCGCATACGGCGTAACGTGCCGGGCCGTATCGTCAGACGCGAACGCCAGACATACGAAAGCATCGGCCGCCGGTGCGGCCGATGCCTCGAACACGAAACGATCCGTGTGCCGGCATCGACCGGCACGAGAAAAAAGCCGGTTTAGGCTTTCTTCTTCTTCATCATGCCGAACCGGCGGTTGAAGCGTTCAACCTTGCCGGTGGTGTCCATGATGTTCTGCTTGCCGGTGTAGAACGGATGCGTATCGCTGGTGACTTCCAGCTTGATCAGCGGATAGGTATTGCCGTCTTCCCACTCGATGGTGTCGTTCGAGTCGATGGTCGAACGGGTCAGGAAAGCGAACTCGCTACCCATGTCCTTGAAGACGACCGGGCGGTACTGGGGATGGATATCCTGTTTCATGATCTTTAGACCGTCGCGTTTGCGATTGGTGGAAGTTGTTCGTGTATCTCGTTGCTAGCACTCGCGCGTCAGCGCCATTGCCAGCTTGCTGTCGCCGACCTCGAAATCGGCCCGGACATCGCCGGCCGGCGTCTCGGCCGTCGCCATCGTGCGCGCCAGCGTCTCGCGCGCGATCCAGTCGCCGTGCGCGGCGATCGCCGCCGCCAACGTATCGTTTCCGGCGCGGTATTCCACCCGGATGCGATCGGCGACGTGAAATTCCGCCTGCTTGCGCAGCCGCTGAATACGGTTCACGACTTCGCGCGCCAGCCCACGCTGGATCAGCGAATCGGTAAGTGTACTATCAAGTGCCACGGTAACGCCATCCTCGCGACCGACCAGCCAGCCTTCGACGCCTTCGGCGGAAACCAGCAGATCGCCCTCGCCCAGCGCCACAGCCTCGCCGTCGGCGGTCACGGTCAGTGCGTTGTCGCGCAGATAGGCCGCGATCGCGTCGTCGTCCAGCTCGGCCACGGCAGCGGCCACCGCCTTCATCTTCTTGCCCAGGCGCTTGCCGAGCTGCTTGAAGTTGGGCTTGGCCTGGCGCTTGACCAGGTCGCCTTCGCCGGCGACATATTCGATGGCATCGACGTTGACCTCGTCGCGCACGATGGCGGCCACGGCTTCCACGTCGGCCCGTGCCACGCCCGGCTCCTCGACCACGAGAATCCGCGCCACCGGCTGGCGCACGTTCAGCCCGGCCTCGTTGCGCAGGGCCAGCGTATTGGCCACGATCGCTCGCGCCAGCGCCATGCGTCGTTCGAGATCGGTGTCGGTCGCGGCCAGATCGGGCGTCGGGAAATCGGCCAGATGCACCGAGGCCCGCGCGTCTTCCTGCGCGGCCAGCTGGCTGTACAGCCAGTCGGCGAAGAACGGCGCGATCGGCGCCATCATCGCGGCCGTATCACGCAGACAGGTCAGCGTGGTGTGGTAGGCGGCGCGCTTGTCGGCCACCGCGGCGTCGCTGGCGTTGTCGTTCGCATCGGCACGTGCGCCGGCCCAGAAACGGGCCCGGGAGCGGCGGATGTACCAGTTCGACAGCGCATCGATGAAACGCTCTACCGCACGCGCGGCCCGCGTCGGGTTGTAGTCGTCGAGCGCGGCCGCGGCCTCCGCGGCGGTGGACTGCAGTCGCGACAGGATCCAGCGATCCAGTTCGGGACGCTCCGCCACGGCCGGCGCCGGCGTATCGGCCGTGAAGCCGTCGATGTTGGCGTAGGTGGCAAAGAACGAGTAGACATTCTCCAGCGTGCCGAACACCTTGGTGCGCGTCTCGCGCAGGCCGCGGTCGGCGTACTTGGTGTTGTCCCAGGGCGGGCTGTTGGACAGCATGTACCAGCGGATGACGTCGGCGCCGTGCGTATCCAGGGCCTCGAACGGATCGACCGTGTTGCCCTTGGACTTGGACATCTTCTCGCCGTTGGCGTCCAGCAGCAGGCCGTTGACGATGACGTTCTTGTAGGCCGGCGAGTCCTGGATCAGCGTGCCGATGGCATGCAACGAGTAGAACCAGCCGCG
Organism: Salinisphaera sp. SWV1; assembly: GCF_052044155.1. Taxonomy (NCBI): domain Bacteria; kingdom Pseudomonadati; phylum Pseudomonadota; class Gammaproteobacteria; order Salinisphaerales; family Salinisphaeraceae; genus Salinisphaera; species Salinisphaera sp. SWV1. Next base: position 19,411 of record NZ_JBQDYE010000030.1, on the reverse strand, counting down.
GGTCTGGTCCACGCCCTCGCAGATGAAGTCGGCCGGGAAGTTCGCCTCGAAGATTTCCTTGTTTTCGAACGGGTAGTGCCACTGCGCGAACGGCATGGCGCCCGAATCGAACCAGACGTCGATGATTTCGGGCACGCGCCGCATGGTGCCGCCATCGGCGGCGGTCCAGGTGATTTGATCGACTTGCGGCTTGTGCAGATCGAGGCTGTCGTCGTCGGCAACCTGATCGCCCGCATATTTCCGCAGCTCGGTTATCGAGCCGATCACGACGATATCGTCCGGGTTGTTGTCGTTCACCCAGATCGGCAGCGGCGTGCCCCAGTAACGATGCCGGGACAGCGCCCAGTCGACGTTGTTGGCCAGCCAGTCGCCGAAGCGGCCGGTACCGACATGCGGCGGATGCCAATGAATCCGGTTGTTGTACTCGACCAGCTTGTCCTTGTGTTTCTGGGTCGCCACGAACCAGGACTCGACCGGGTAGTTCATCAAGGGCGTGCCCTTGCGCCAGTCGTGCGGGTAGTTGTGGACCGTGACCTGTTGACTGAAAAGCAGGCCGCGCTGCTTGAGATCGCGCGCGATCGGCTTGTCGGCATCCTTGAACCACAGCCCGCCAACCAGCGGGAAATCCTCGCGGAAACGCCCGTCGCGCTCGATCGGGTTGAACACCGGCATGCCGGCGGCCGCGGTGACGGTGAAGTCGTCCGCACCAAAGGCCGGCGCCTCGTGCGCGATGCCAGTGCCGTCGTCGGTGGTGATGAAGTCGGCCGCGATCACGCGCCAGGCGTTGTGCGCCTCGGGATGATCGGCGAAACAATCGTAGGGCGGGGTGTAACGGCGGCCGATCAGCGCATCGGCGCCAAACGTCTCGAGGATCTCGGCGTTCTCGCCGAGCGTCGCGGCCACGCACGCCTTCGCCAGGATATAGACCGAGCCGTCCTCGGCGCGCGCCCTGGCATATTCGATGTTCGGGCCCACAGCCAGGGCTACGTTGGACGGCATCGTCCAGGGCGTGGTGGTCCAGGCCAGGATCGCGACATCCGGCTCGTCCTCGAGGAAGAACTTTACCGTGATCGACGGGTCCTGCACTTCCTTGTAGCCGAGGCTGACCTCATGCGAGGACAGCACCGTACCCGAGCCCGGCGAGTACCAGTGAATCTTGTGGCCCTTGTAGAGCAGGCCCTTGTCATGCAGCTGCTTGAGCAGCCACCAGACCGATTCGATGTATTCGTTGGAGAAGGTGACATACGGCGCATCGAGATCGACCCAGTAGCCGATCCGACGGGTGAGTTCGTCCCACTGATTCTTGTAGCGCAGCACCGACTCGCGACAGGCGGCGTTGTACTTGTCGATGCCGTAGGCCTCGATGTCCTCGCGCGAGGACAGCCCCAGTTCCTTCTCGACCTCGATCTCCACCGGCAGGCCGTGCGTATCCCAGCCGGCCTTTCGATCCACGCGATAGCCGCGCATGGTCTTGTAGCGGCAGAACGCATCCTTGATGGTGCGCCCGAGCACGTGGTGAATACCCGGCCGGCCGTTGGCCGTGGGCGGGCCTTCGTAGAAAGTGAAGGTCGGGCCGTTAGCGCGCGCGGCCGTGCTGGCCTCGAATACGCCGGCGTCCTCCCACCAGCGCCGGATCTCGGTCTCGACCGCCGGCAGGTTCAGGGGTTTGTGCTCGGAAAAACCGCTCATGGCTCAACGTACTGGTAGAAAACGAGAACAAAGACGGGCGCGGCGCACGAAGGCCCGACCGCTTGATTTCAAATCGGACGCGCCGCTGGCCGTGCCGGCCAACATCGCTCGCCAAAACCTACAGAGCGCGACACTATAAACCCTGCCGCTCGCGCATGCATCGCCGGACGTCTTGCCGGGCCTCAACCGTCGCCGTGGTGATGCTCGTGGCCCGCGTGCCCGGCGCGCGGCGGAACCGGATCGAAGCCGCCTTCGTTGAGCGGATGACAACGCGTGACTCGGCGGATCGCCAGCCAACTGCCGCGAATCGGGCCGTGGCGCGACAGCGCGGTCAGCGCGTATTCCGAGCAGGTCGGCGCAAACCGGCAGCGCGGGCCGAGCAACGGCGAAATCGCATAGCGATAGAACAGGATCGGCGCCCGCAACAGCGCTACCACCAGCCGGCCGATCATGGCCTTCGATTGTCTAGCAATGCGGCGTAGATGCATGGTTCAAGCTTGACTGACCGGTTTTCCGGCCCAACCTTGTAGCGATAGTTCTCGTCAACGACATTACGCCATGGATGACCGCGTCGAACAGCTCAAGACCACTTTCGAGATGCTGCCGGACTGGGAAGAGCGTTACCGCTACATCATCGACCTGGGGCGCAAGCTTGAGCCGCTCGAGGACGCCGAACGCAACGAAGCGACCCGGGTGCGTGGCTGCATGAGCCAGGTCTGGCTGGTGGCCGACGACGCCGATGACGACAAACTGCATTTCCGCGGTGACTCGGATGCCCATATCGTACGCGGCCTGATCGGCGTGCTGTTGATGATCTATTCCGACAAGACGCCGCGCGAGATCGCCGAAACCGATATCAACCAGATCTTCGCCGATCTCAACCTTGAGCAGCACATCACCATGAATCGCCGCAACGGCCTGTATTCCATGGTGGAAACGATCCAGCGTTCGGCGGCGCATCGGCTCTCGTCCTGAGGCGACCCGATGGTGTCCGATAGCGATCGAATGCGCCATCGCGACGCCTGACCCGGCCGGGCTCGCGCAACCGCCCGGCCATTTCGAGGCCGGCTATTTGCCCTTGTTCGCGCTGCCGATGGGCACATGCCGGGCCTGGTCCGACCTGGGCTCGGCGGACGAGGCGGCCTGCCCTCCTCCGTTGGCCGGCGCGGATCGAGCACCGGCCCCGCCGGTCGAGGTCTTGCTATCGGCCGCGTTGGCGGCCGGCTTCTGTTCCCCGCCAGCGGCAGCGCTCGCGCCGTTGGGCTTTTTCGTGGCATGGCCCCCCGCACCGCCCGACTGGGACGGCGATGTAGCGGCGGGTTTGCTCGCCGCCGCAGCCGTCTTGCCCGCCGTGTTCGAATCGTTGGCACCGGCCGCCGGCTTGTCGCCCTTGTCGCCGCCACGCGCGGCGGCGCTCTTTTCACTCGCGCTGCTCTGGGTGATCTTCTCCGGCGAAGGCGGCGGTGCGACCATCTTCTCGTCGCTCAGGTCCGCCAGTTTCTGCGCGCCCTCCGACATGTGTTGATACATGTCGCGGTAGTCGTCGACCATGCGCGACATGATCGCCGAGGTCTGCTGGAAATGCTCGCGCACATCGGCCCTTAGATCATCGTGCTTCTGCTTTTCCCTGTCCGCGGCCTCGTTGTAGTCGCTGCCGGCACGGCTGCCGACGAGATAGCCGATGACCAGCGCGATGACCACGCAGACGGCGAGAATGATGATCATGACTACCGGGCTCAGATTCGCCATATTGCGCATCTCCTGGGATTTCGAATTCGGACTATCCACACCATAGTGGTCGGCTCGCTGAACGCCGACAAGGCGACAACAGTCGCAGCCGGGCTCAGCCCGCCGCACCGCCGAGGCATCCACGACGCAAGATTCGTGCAACAAGCCGCGGGGCCAGGCGAACAACGCCGGCGGCCAACCATCATGCCCTCACCCATCCATGCCGCGCCCTCGTTGCAAGCGAGGGCCTGGATGGCGCGTAATTGCCGGGCAGGCAAGGCGCCTTCGAGGACCGTATCAGGAAATACGGGGCAGAGCCGCAACGCGGCGTTGCGTGAAGCGGCAACAGGCCCTAGCCGAGCAGCCGGTTGAATTCCTTGTACATGCACCGGTCCATGATCACGTGGATGCCGTGTGCAGCCGCTTCGCGCGCTGCTTCGTGATGCACCACGCCTTCCTGTAGCCACAGGTTGCGTACGCCTTTCTCGATGCACAACTCCACGATCGACGGCACATGCCGCGGATCGCGAAACACCGTGACCATATTGATGGTATCGGTAACGTATTTGAGATCGGTAAACGCCTTCAGCCCGAGAATGCGGTCGGCGTTCGGATTGACCGGGATGATCTCGTAACCGGCTTCCATCATGCCCTTGGCCACGGCGTACGACGGACGGCTCGGATCGGGCGAGAGTCCGACGACGGCGATACGACGAGCCTGGGCCAGAATTTCTCGGATGCTGACGTCGTCTGTGATTATCGGCACTTATTGATCCTTTGTCTTTGAAGCCTCCGGAATACTCCGGCCCGCCGCTTCGAGCGTCTTTCCGATGCACTGCACGAGCGTCGCGTTGACCCAGACCATGGCGGGTCGGTGCTGGAGAGCGGCGTAGCGCTCGAGCGTATCGGTGCCCACATCGCGATAGACATAGAGCAGCATCAGCGGCAGCCGCTGCTCCAACTTGCGGCGGAGCCCTTTCCTCGTATCCGACAGGATACGCTGAATTTGTGTTTCGTCGACCCGCCCGGACGGGCCGAGTGCGAGATTGCGCGCCCGGATCATGGCGCCCAGCAGGGTCACGTTAAAGCGCGTCTGCAGATCCGCCAGCCGCATGTCGCCGGCGAGTTGGTCAACGAGGCGCAACCGCCGCTTTCGCTGATGACCGGCCGGCTTGTCCGTGAATTGCTTGAAACCGCGGGCGAATCCCGGCTGGCCCACCTTGCGCCGGAGCGCGATCATCTTTCGCGCCAGCGGCTTGTCCAGCCATTCGGCCGCCCGCGCGAGATCGCGAGTCCGGCCCTGGTCGCGTGCCGACTTCGCCAGGCGGCGGATGGTCTGTTCGACCAAAGGCGAGGGTGCAAAGGCCCGATTCACCCGACGATCCACTTGCTGGCGCCGGCCCAGCGCAACCGACTGCGGCAGATTGCGATTGAGCGACCCCGACACCGCGGGCGCGGCCTGGGCCAGCAGTCCCGAGACCTGATACACCGACACCAGATGCCGCGCGGCCGCCCGATCCGTGCGCCCCGAATGCAACGCGCACCCTGCGACAACCAACGCCAACGCAAGCAATGAGCCGATGAGATAGCATCGGCGCGCCCCTTTCATTTGCGACTCGTGCCGTGAACAATCCCGAGACTGTACGCGAACGCCCGGCGCCGACCGCCCATATCACCCGTGTCGACGGGATCGGGACCGAGACGCTGCGCCAGCTGTTGGCCGACTTTCAGCTCAGCGTCACCGAGGTCCCGCTCGACGCCCCGATCCCCGGCAGCTTCTGGGGCGAGGCCGAAGCCGGGTTGCAGGGCGATACGCTGCTGGTGCGCCCCGACACCCCGTTGCATTCCGCGTTGCACGAGGCCGGTCACTACGTCTGCATGGACCCGGCACGCCGGGCCTTACTGGATACTGATGCCGGCGGCGACTACGACGAAGAAAACGCCGTGTGCTACTGGCAGATCATGATCTGCGACCGTATCGATGGCATGGACCGGGCCACGATGTGCGCCGACATGGACGCCTGGGGCTATACCTTCCGCCTCGGCAGCGCGGCCGCCTGGTTTGCCGACGACGCCGAGGATGCGCGAGCCTGGCTGATCGCACAGGGCTTGCTGGATGATGCCGCCGATCGACTGCTCTCGGGCCTGCGCGAGGCCTGAGCTCGACTCGGCTGGGCACACCGTAGCCTGGAAACAACAGTCCGCCAATTCACGCAATCGCCGCAACTAGCGGCGAACGCAAATAACACAGCCAGCAAAACCAGTGATCCCGGCGGGCCATGGCGTGGCTATTGGTCCGCGTTCTAGCTGTCGTTTATTTGCATTAATTCGCGTTCATTTGCGGACGGTTTACGTCTTCTCACACGATCCGGGGCTACTTGCCCTTGGCCTGATCGGCCACGGCCTTGGCGGCTTTCTCGGCCGCGTCGGCATCGCCGAGATAGCCCGATTCAATGACGTTCAGCTCGTCGTCGAGCTGGTAGCGCAACGGGATGCCGGTGGGGATATTCAGACCGGTGATTTCATCGTCGGCAATGCCGTCGAGATACTTCACCAGCGCCCGCAGGCTGTTGCCGTGGGCGGCGACCAGCACGTCGTCGCCGGCTTTCAGACGGGGCGCAATGGCATCGTGCCAGTACGGCAGCACGCGCTCGAGCGTCAGCTTGAGGGATTCGGTACCCGGCAGCACGCGGGCGTCGAGCCTGGCATAGCGCGGATCGTTGCGCGGGTGTCCCGGGTCGTCGACGCCCATTTCGGGCGGCGGCGTGTCGTAGCTGCGGCGCCAGATGTGCACCTGATCGTCGCCGTGCTTTTCGGCCGTCTCCGATTTGTCCAGCCCCTGCAGGCCGCCATAATGGCGCTCGTTGAGCCGCCAGTGGCGCTCGACATCCACCCAGGGCTGCTCCATTTCGCTGAGCGCGATCCATAACGTCTTGATCGCACGGGTCAGCACGGAGGTGAAGGCGATATCGAAGCGGATGTTCTCGTCCGCCAGCAGCCTGCCTGCCCGCTTTGCCTCGTCGCGCCCCGTCTCGGTCAGGTCGACATCGACCCATCCGGTGAAGCGATTTTCCAGATTCCACTGACTCTGTCCGTGGCGCAGGAGTACCAGCTGGCCGGCCATGACCTCTCCTTGGATTGTCTTGTCGTCGGAGAGGGCAGATTAACTTAACTGGCAGCATCACGGGTAATGCCGCGCCCATGCCGGCGCCCGCGACGCCGACACAAGCGGGCCGGGGCCCGGCCGCAAATATCGCGCGAGGGCCGGGTCAGCTGTTGCCGTTGTCGGCGTAGAGAATGTGAATATCGTGCTGAATGCCCCAGTCGCGGGCTTTAGCGACATCGTGACCCATATAGATATCGATCTTGTTGGTCCAGCGCGCGGCCATCTTGTCGCGCACGACATACACCCCGGGCAACCCCTGGATTTTCACCTTGGTGCCGTGGGTGAGACCCTTTTTGATCAGATCGCGCGAGACCGCGATCGCGTGCATTCCCGGCTTGAGCACATCGCCCCACGCCGCCACCGACGGGTCGTGCCGGGTGGTCTGGGCGGGCACCGAGTTGTAGGCCGATGCCGCCACGCTCAACGTTTTCCACTCAACGGATTCTGCACTGGCCGCACCACAACTCGTCAGCAGCAGCAAGCCCGCACAGGCAACGGCGCATACCTTTCGGCGCATATCCGGCCCCTCGGCTGTTCTCGAGCGCGGGATTTTACCCAGTCAAGCTGAACAGGGCCTTTCTGCGATATGAAGATTGACGAAATCCGCGATGCGATCGAGCTCGTCGCCGGCCAAGCGAAGCACCCATGCCAGGGGCGCGATCAACATCACGTGATTCACACCCGGATAAATTTTCACTTCGGCCGATCCGCACGCCTGCCTGACCCGGGCGGCCATATTCGTCGTGTTTTTCGGCAACACCGTGGTATCCGCCCCGCCGTGCAGCAACAGCATCGGCGGCTCGTCGCCATTGACGAAATGGATCGGCTGCGTATTCGGCCCATTAAGTTTCGGCGCGAATATCTTCTGCAGAACGGGGTCGGTGATGGGCAGAAAATCGTACGGCCCGGACAGGCCGATGAAGCCCGATAGATCGTGGATCGAAGCACCGGCATCGGCCAGGTATCGTGCATTCGTGGCCAGCATCGCCGCGATCTGCGCGCCGGCCGAATGGCCGGCCACGAACAGATGGCAGGCGTTGCCGCCGTAGGCGCCGATGTGCCGTTTCGTCCAGGCCACGGCGGCGGCGCCGTCATCGATGAAGGCCGGAAATCTGACGTTCGGGTACAACCGGTAATCGGGCAGGACAGCCGTAATGCCCCGCGAGGCCAACGCCTCGCCGACAAAGCGGTAGCCGTTCTTGTTGCCGGTCTGCCAGCTGCCTCCGTAAAAAAACACCACCACCGGGCGGCCGGCGGCGGGCCTGCGCGGTGCGTAGACATCGAGCTTCTGGCGCGGCTGATCGCCATAGGCGATGTTCGAATGCCGGGCGTAGCCCCAGCGCGGTACCAGGGCATTGATCCAGAACTGGCCGGAACAGGCGGCGCGCAGCCCGGTCAGCAGGCCCATGGCCGCCAGGCGCCCGAACAGGGCAGCGCCGGGCCGACTCACGTCATGGTCACGAATTCTTCCGCACTGGTCGGATGAATGGCGACGGTGTCGTCGAAATCGCGCTTGGTGGCGCCCATCTTCACGGCCACGGCAAAGCCCTGGGTCATTTCGTCGGCGCCGTCACCGATGACATGCGCCCCCACGACTTTTTCGTCTTCGCCCACGCAGACCAGCTTCATGTCGGACGGTGTCTTCTCATCGAGCACGCCGTGGTACAGCGCCACGTAGTGACTGGTATAGATCTTCACCGCGCCGTCGCCATAGGCCGCGCGCGCCTCGGCTTCCGACAGGCCGACGGTGCCGATCGGCGGATGGGTGAACACCACGCTCGGAATGTTGTGATAGTTCAGCCGCCGCTCCGGCATGCCGCCGAACAGACGATCGGCGAGGCGCCGCCCGGCCGCGATGGCCACCGGCGTGAGTTCGACGGCGCCGGTCACGTCGCCCAGGGCATGTATGCCTTCGACCGGCGTGTCCTGCCATTCGTCGACCGGCACCGTGCCGTCGGCGTGGAGTTCCAGCCCGGTGTTTTCCAACCCGAGGCCTTCGGTGTTGGGTATGCGCCCGATGGCCCAGATCAGCTCGTCGAAGCCGCCGATCGTGCTGCCATCCTCGAAACGCGCGACGATACCGCCGTCGCCTTCGGCGAGCTCGGCTACCGGGCGCTTCATGTGGATCGCGATACCGGCGGCGCGCATGCGCTCGATCAGCGTCTCGCCGAGCATGGCGTCGAAACCCGCCAGCACGTGATCCTTGCGCAGCAGCAGCGTGACCCGGCTGCCGAGCGCGTTCAGCACGCCGGCCAGTTCGCAGGCGATATAACCGCTGCCGACAATGGCTACCCGCTCGGGGCGCTGCGTCCAGGTGAAAAACCCGTCCGAATCGGTGCCGAGCGCGGCGCCCGGAATCTCGGGCCAGCGCGGCTTGCCGCCGGTAGCGATCAGCACATGCGTCGCACTGATCCGCCGACCATCGACCTCGACCGTCCGGGTATCGACGAAGTGGGCCTCGCCCGCGACGTATTCCACGACGCTCTTGTCGAGATTGCGGTCGTAGATGCCGTTCAGGCGTTTGATGTAGGTTTCGCGGTTGGCCACCAGCGTCGACCAGTCGTGATCGGGCGGCACCGCGTTGAAGCCGTAGTCGTGGGCATGGGCCGCGTGGATGGCGAATTCAGCGGCATGCCACATCACTTTCTTGGGCACGCAGCCGACGTTCACACAGGTGCCACCCAGACGCCCACGCTCGACGAGCACGACTTTCGCACCGTGGGCAGCGGCGCGACGCGCGGTGGCAATACCACCGGAGCCACCGCCGATAACGAGCAGGTCACAAGCCTCGGACATGATCCTTGGTCCATCAATCAATCGAATATCCGCATTGTAGGCACGCCGCCGCAGCCCCGGCCAGCCGCGACCGCGCCCTTGATTGCAGCGGGTTGCACCGCATCATCATGCAATTACCGACAATGGCCCGCGAGGCGATAAATGAGTGCAGTGACTGAAGCCGCCGACAATCCGCTCCTCGATATGCTGGCAACCGGCGAACTGCCGGACTTCGAACAGCTGTCGCCCGAACATGCGGAGCCGGCGATCGATACCCTGATCGCCGAGGCGCAGGCGGCGATCGAGCGCTGCACGACCGATGCCACGGCCAGCGGCTGGGCCGGCCTCATCGCTCCGGTCGAGGACGCCGAAGACCGCCTCGAACGCGCCTTCTCCCCGGTCGCACACATGCACGCGGTGATGGACTCGCCGGAATGGCGCGAGGCCTACCAGACCTGTTTGCCCAAACTGACCGCCTTCTCCTCGGAGGTGGGCCAGAACACGGCGCTTTATGAAGCTATCAAGGCGCTTCGCGATGGCGACGAGTTCGCCAGGCTGGATGCGACCCGGCAGCGCGTAATCACCGATCGCCTGCGCGACTTCGAACTGGCCGGCGTGGCCCTGTCCGAAGACGCCAAGGCGCGCTACAAGGAGATCGCGCAGCGCCTGTCGGCGCTCTCCACCACCTTTGAACAGAATGTGCTGGATGCCACCCAGATCTGGCAGCGGCACATCACCGACCATGCCGCGCTGGAGGGCCTGCCCCAATCCGCGCTCGATCTGCTGGCACAGAACGCGGCCCACAAGGACATGGACGGCTGGCTGATCACCCTCGACGCGCCCAGCTTCCTCGCCGTGCTCACCTATGCCGAGGATCGGGCGCTGCGGCATGCCGTGTACGAAGCCTTCGCCACCCGCGCTTCCGATGCCGGCCCGCATGCCGGCGAATACGACAACTCGCCGGTCATGGACGAGATCCTCGCGCTACGGCACGAAGCCGCCGGCCTGCTCGGATTCGACAACTACGCCGAGCGCTCACTGGCCCGCAAGATGGCCGAATCGCCGGCCCAGATCGAAGCCTTCCTGCTCGATCTGGCCGAGCGCAGCTTCGCGCCCGCCCGCGAGGAACTGGCCGCGCTGCGGGGCCTGGCCGCCGAGGACGGCATCGACGAACTGGCCGCCTGGGACATTGCCTACTATGCCGAAAAACTCAAGGAGGCCCGCTACGACTTCTCCGACGAGGACCTACGGCCCTACTTCCCCGCCCCGGCCGTGATCGACGGCCTGTTCAAGGTCACCCAGCGCCTGTACGACGTGAATATCCACGCCCGTGACGACGTGCCCGTCTATCACCCCGACGTGACCGTCTACGAGATCACCGATGCCGACGGCACCTCGCGGGGGGTGTTCTATCTCGACCCGTATGCCCGCGAAGGCAAGCGCGGCGGCGCCTGGATGCATCCATTCCAGAACCGGCGCGTCATGGACGACGGCGGCGTGCAGAAACCGCTGGCGTTTCTCACCTGCAACTTCTCGCCGCCGGTCGGCGACAAGCCGGCGCTGCTCACCCACGACGAAGTCACCACCCTGTTCCACGAGTTCGGCCACGGCCTCCACCACATGCTCACGCGCGTGGCGCGGCCGTCGCTGGCCGGCATCTCCGGCGTGGAATGGGACGCGGTCGAACTGCCCAGCCAGTTCATGGAGAACTGGTGCTGGTACCGCGAATCACTCGACCTGTTCGCGGCTCACTACGAGACCGGCGAGCCCGTCCCGCAGGCGCTGTTCGACAAGCTCGCAGCGGCCCGCAACCACATGGCCGGCTGGCAGATGCTGCGCCAGGTAGAGATCTCGCTGTTCGACCTGCGCCTGCATCGCGACTTCGACCCCGAGCAGGGTGCCGCCGTGATGGACACGCTCAACCAGGTGCGCGCCGAGGTATCCCTGCTGCCCGCGCCCGAGTTCAATCGCTTCCCGCACAGCTTCATGCACATCTTCGCGGGCGGCTACGCGGCCGGTTACTACAGCTACAAATGGGCCGAAGTGCTATCGGCCGACGCCTTCTCGGCGTTCGAGGAAACCGACCTGTTCGATACTGAAACCGGGCGCCGTTTTCTCACCGAAGTGCTGGAACGCGGCGCCACCCGCGATGCCATGGACAGCTTCGTCGCCTTTCGCGGCCGGGAGCCCTCGATCGACGCGCTGCTGCGCCACAGCGGGCTGGGCGGGCCGAAAGCGGCCTGATCGCAAGCACGCGGGTGCCAGGCCGGATGGCGCCCGCTTTCACATCACCGCACCGACACGCGGCTCGAATGCCTTGCGGATCCGTGCCACCCGATCGCGGTTCACCCCGAAATCGTAGTAGCCGATGCGCGAGGATGATTTGACGTCGATGATCGATTCGGCGGGCTGGATGATGAACGTGACATCGTCCACAAAGCCGAGCGTGGTGGTGAAGGTCGCATGAATGAAACGACCCTCGGCCGCGACGATTCTGGCGTTGCCCTGGCTGGCAAGCACCGCGAGCAGGGCCTGCCTTGCCCGCCCGGCCGACCCCTTGTAGACGAGCGGCATGACGTAGTGCGAATCATCCGGCGCGGCCTGGGACGATACGCAATGCGGCGCGGGGGCACAGGGGGTGAAATGGCTGTTGTCCACCCTGAACCGCTGCGGCGGGCCGGCGGCGCAGCCAGCCAGGCCCGCGGCCATTACAATGGCGACAACGGTCGGTCTGTGGATCAGCTTGTCGAATACACGGGACATGGCGCTCGCTCGTCGCGTTCGAGAGTTTCGATGCTACACCCGCCGCCTCCATTCACCGCCATTCACTGCTGCCGACACGGACGCCCATGCAAATCGCGACCTGGAACGTGAACTCGCTCAACGTGCGCCTGCCGCATGTTACCGCCTGGCTGGAGAAAAATCCGGTCGATGCGCTCGCCCTGCAGGAAACCAAGCTCACCGACGACAAGTTTCCGGTCGAGGCACTCACCGAAGCCGGCTATCACAGTGTCTTCTCGGGCCAGAAGACCTACAACGGCGTGGCCCTGCTGTCGAAAACCCCGGCCACCGACGTCATCACGGCTTTGCCGGACTTCGAGGATGACCACAAGCGCGTGATCGCGGGCACCGTGGACGGCGTGCGCGTGATCGGGGTGTACTGCCCGAACGGCAAGGATCTGGACAACCCGAGCTATGACTACAAGCTGGCCTGGTTCGAAGCCCTGCGCCTGTGGCTCGCGCGCGAACTCGAAAGCCACGACCAACTCGTGCTCACCGGCGACTTCAACGTCGCGCCCCGCCCCGAGGACACCTACGACGCCGACAAGTGGGAAGGCCGTATCCTGTGCTCACCGCCCGAGCGTGCGGCGTTGCAGGCCTTGCTCGACACCGGGCTCACTGATTGCTGGACGGCCTTCGAAGCCGACAAGGAAGGCCGGCATCGCTTTACCTGGTGGGATTATCGCAACGGCGGCTGGGCCCGCAACGCGGGGCTGCGTATCGATCACATTCTGGCTTCGCCGGCGTTGGCGCAAGCCTGTACCGATTGCCGCGCCCACGTCGGCGAACGTGGGCGCAAGCGCCCGTCGGATCACGTGCCGGTCGTGGGTACTTTCGATATCGTTTAAGCGCCTATTCCAACAGGCTCTCAGTAACGGCTCGATTGGGCGACGGCCGCGTTGATGCGCTCCAGTGTTTCGATCACCGTGACCGCGCTCGCGCCGTCCGAACGCGGACGCTGGCGCGTTTTAACGCAATCCAGGAAGTGCGCCAGTTCCAGCCGCAACGGCTGTGCGTCGCCGCGGTGCACGACTTCGCTGCCTTCGTCGTGGTTCTGCAGATCGGCGTCGATCCACTTGCGGTGATGCGTCACGGTCTGGGCCACTTCGTCGTAGACGAGCATGCCGCGTGAGCCGCGCAGCAGGGTGCGCCGCGTGGTCTCGGGCCACAGCCAGGAGGTATGGATATTGCCGCGCATGCCACTGGGGAATTCCAGGTGCACATGGACCTCGTCCTCGACCGCCAGCCCGAGCATGCGATGGCCAGTGCCGCGCACGCGCTCGGGCGCCTCGCCGGTGAGATAGAGCATGATCGCCATATCGTGCACGCCGATATCCCAGATCACGTTCTCCGCGCTGCGGGCACGCCCGAGATTGAGCCGCTCGTGCCGGATCGAGAACAGCTCGCCCAGCTCGCCGGCCTCGACGTACGCCTTGATCCAGGCAATGGCCGGCTGGTACATCAACAGGTGGCCGACCATGAGGATGCGCCCGCCGGCCTCGGCCGCCTGGGCCACTTCGCGCGCATCGTCCGAGCTATGGGTCATCGGCTTTTCGACGAACACATCCTTGCCGGCCCGGACCGCGGCGAGCGCGATCTCGTGATGCGTCGGCGTGGGCGTGGCGATCGCCACCGCATCGCAGTCCGAGGCCAGCGCCGCCTGCCAGTCGGCATACAGGGCAAGTTCGGGATGCGCCGCGGCATAGGCATTGAGGCGCCGGTTATTGCCCTCGACGATACCCGACAACACGCCCAGCGCCTCGAGATTGTTGATGATGTTCTTGCCCCAGGCGCCGGCGCCGATCGCTACGATTTTCATACATGCCCTGACAAACACGAGGGCCCTAGTGTAACGACAGCGTTCGCAATCGGCAGACCGCCGCGTCTCGGGCCCCGCGCCATGGCGCGGCCGGAATCGTCCGGCGCGCCTGCACCGCCGGACGAGCCGCGCCATATGCCGTTGCCGCCGGCGACACGAAACTGCCATATTCAGGTCGTAGCTTGGATCGTTGGTGCCGCTTGCGGCCGGATTAGCGAATATTAATATTTGTTGAATTTTCGCGCATTGACCTCGCCTTTTCCGACCGGCGGTCGATAATGAAGCCGTGAGCCCATGAATCGAGGATTTTCGCGTGACCGCATTCCCCATGGCCTCTGAACTCAAGGACACGACACGCGCAGAGCCCGGTCCACCGAACCCTGCCAACTTTGTCGACCGGCTCGCGCGTCACATCGATTACGCCTTCCAGCCGATCGTCAGCATCAACAGCGGACGCTGTTACGGCGTCGAAGCCCTCATGCGAGGGTGGGAAGACACCGGGGTCAACAGCATCGACGCGGTGCTCGATTTCGCGCATGAACACGACCTGCTGATCGAAACCGACGCCCTGCTCAAGCGCGCCGCGTTCGAAAAATTCAGCAGACTGCCGTTCGGGCGCGATCTGCGCCTGTTCTTCAATATCGACAATCGGCTGTTCAGCAGCGCGGCCTACAATCCCAGACGAACGGTCTGGGCGCTCGAACGCTACAAGCTCCAGCCCTCGTCTGTGGTACTCGAGGTGTCAGAACGCAATCACCTCAACCGCGAGGCGGGCTCCTACCAGGTTCTCGAAAAGTACCGCGACAGCACGGTGCAAATGGCGCTCGACGATTTCGGCACCGGTTTTTCGGGCCTGTCGCTGCTCTACGATACCAACCCCGAATATGTGAAGATCGATCGCTATTTCATTTCCAACATCGACAAGGACCGCCGCAAGAAACTGTTCGTCTCGCATGTGGTGAGCCTCGCCAAGACGCTCGGAATCCGCGTGGTCGCCGAGGGGGTGGAGACCACGGCCGAGCTCTATACCTGTCGCGAGATCGGGTGCGACCTGGCTCAGGGGTATCTCATCCAGCGGCCCACCCGGCAATTGTCGGAACTCAGGCCCGACTATCCGAGCGTGCTCGAAATGCACGCGGCCGACCGGCGCAAGAAACACGAAACCGCGACATCGGTGCACGAGCAGCTCGACCATGCGCCCGCGCTCGATGTGAGCATGAATATGGTCGATATCCTGGATGCCTTCCGCCGCCACCCGGAACGCTCGTTCTTTCCGTTTCTCGGCGAGAACCGCCATCCCATCGGCATCATCCGGGAAACCGAACTCAAGGAATACATCTATTCGCCCTACGGTCGCGACCTGCTGGCGCGAAAACGGCGCGAGGAATATCTTGAACTGTTCGTGCGTCGCTGCCCGGTTGCCGACGTTCACACCGCCATCGACCTCATTCTCGAGCAATATTCGGTGACCCCGAGCCGCGACGGCGTGGTGATCACCGACGACGGCGCCTATCTGGGGGTGCTCAGCGCCGAGGCGCTGGTACTGGCGGTACAGGAACGCAATCTGGAACTGGCGCGCGATCAGAATCCGCTGACCAAGCTGCCCGGCAATCCCTCGATCGAGCGCTTCATCAACGAGCTCAAGGTCAGCGACTGTCGCACCGCGCTGCTGTATTTCGATCTCGATAATTTCAAGGTCTTCAACGACGCCTACGGCTTTCGCCTGGGCGATCGCGTGCTGCGCATGTTCGCCGAGATCCTGCAGAAGAATTTCGCGATGCTCGGCGCATTCATCGGGCATATCGGCGGCGACGATTTCTTCGTGGCGGTACAGGACGAACCCTATCCGGTGATCGCCCAGACCGCGCGCCACGTACTCGACGATTTCCGCTCCAGTGCCGAATCCCTGTATAGCGAAGGGGATCGCCAGGCCGGGTATCTGGTCGGGCTGGACCGGCGCGGCCGCCGAACCGAATTCCCCTTGCTCTCGGCCAGCAGCGCCCTGCTGAGTGTGGACCGGCATACGCGCGACCGCTCGGAATACGCGTTTCTCTCCGTCATCACCCTGCTCAAGGAGCAAGCCAAGCATTACGGCAACACCGTCAGCGCTGCTTCCGCACTCTGAGTCGGGCGGGCGCGGCGCTGTGCGCACAAACCCGAGACGTATCGAGGCGCCGCAGGGCCGAGAACATGGCGACACACGGCGATTCGGCCGGCATCCGACGAGACGCTGTCGGCCGGGCGCGAGGCCCATACGCCGCCGACTTGACTACCGCCCGGCACGGTTTGCGCCACCCCGGCGGTTCGCGTCAGTCGATGCGCGCGACCGGGAAGCCGGCGCTCAGGCCGATCCGGCCGCAGCGTCGGCGCGACATGGCAACTGGCCGCGAACGACGGCCGGGCACACGATCGCAGCAAACGTCGACAGGTCGCGGGCGCGGCCCTGCCGCCGTTTCACGCGCGGCGCCGGGCTTTCCGGTACTGCACCATGCGCTTGCGGAAGGCGCGCTGTTTTTCGGCGAACAGACAACGGCCGAGCGGTTCGCACGCCCGCTGGAGATCGCTTCGTCGACGGTCAATCAGCGTCAGCACGGCCTGCTGGCTGCGATTGTCGGGGTTCGCCTGCCGGCCGGCCTCGACTCGGGCAGCAAGAATCGCGAGGTCGTGCTCGTCGCCAAGCCAATCGGCCAGCCGCTGCAATTCGGATGCGCGAGCCTTCATCGGTCGCGTCCACAGATCACGCAGCAGATCGCAATGATGGCGATGGTATTTCACCTGTTTGCGCCAGTCATGATACGCCTCGGCGGTGGGATTCGCGCAGGCCTGCTTCATGGCGGTACGCGCCCGATCGTAGCTCCGGGCCAGACCGTCAGCGATCACCTCGAAACCGTCGGCGGAAAACCGATACTCGGCCAACGCCGCCCTGGCTTGCGCCAATTCCGCATCCAGTTCGTCGAATACAGCCGACTCGGGGCGCGCGGGCCCGGACTCGCCGCCGGCAGACAGCCGCGGTCGCGCCGGCACATAGTGGCGCCGATCGATTTCGTCGTCGTAGGCATCGAGCAGGCGGTCAAACGTCTCGCCCAGAACCTGGGCATCGCGGGCAGCTGCGACACGGCGCGCCATGTCGCGGAATCGATCGTTCTCGACCCGGAACTGCTTGCCGAGAGCCGGGCGCACCAGCCGAAGCAGGGCGCGTATCTTCTTGCAGCGCTTGCGGAACCGATGCACCGCCTCGGCCGCGTTGTGCGCCGTCAAATCACGGCGGGCCCGGTCGATCTGCTGCCCGAGTACGCGGCGCACATTCGCCGCTACCGGGGCCTCGAGCTGCATCCGGTATGACATGATGACCTCAGACCACAGGCGTCAGGCGGTCAGGAAGCGGCCGACACGCCGGTTTCCGGCACGGGCGGGTTATCGCGCATGGCCTGCCGCCGGGCGTTGGCGTCGTAGCCTTCCTGCCACAGCGCCAGACGCTGGCTTTCTATCGCTTTCGACAGGTCGCAACCACAGGCCGGGCAGGCGACCCGACTGTTGCTTTGCAAAAGCCACCATGCCGAGCGTTCCATGGTGTGCCCACAATTGCGACTCGGACAAGACACGGTCAATATATCGGTCAATCGGCGCATCATGGCCTCCGAAAATTTCGAAACACCCAGCGCCCGCGACCGCCCGCGGGCTGAGCCCGGACCATAAGGCGTACAACGCGTGTCCGGGTGGGTGATATTACGGAGGCCATTCCGTCGTGTCGACGATCTCTTGCGTGCGACCCATCCAACCGGCCACGCAGTGCGGGGGATCGCCCCCTGAGCTTGAGGCGGCAACTCATCCGTCTCAGAGACATCGTCTCAGCGGCATCGTCTGACGGCACCGACGCGCAGCGATTGCGTCACCGATATGTACCGCGCCGCATTCGGCGCGACTGCCACCGCACCGCTATGCAACCACGAATTGCCCCATCATGCCGTTGTCCTCGTGCTCGAGGATATGACAGTGGTACATGTACGCATGCGCAGCATCGGCCGGCTGATCGAATGACGCGATCAGCGCCACGGTCTCGCCGCCGCGCACCAGCACCACATCCTTCCAGCTGCGCTCGTGCGGCGCCGGCGGGCGGCCGTCGCGCGAGCGGATGAGAAACGACGTACCGTGCATGTGGAACGGGTGCGCCATGAGGCTCACGTTGGTGACCTGCCAGACTTCGGTGGCGCCGAGCTTCACGCGGACATTGATCTTGTGCATGTCCATGGTTTCACCGTTGATGGCGAACAGGTCGCGGCCCCCCACGCCCGCACTCATGCCGCCGGGCCCGTTGGCCGCACGCGGGGCGTAGCCGTGGCCGGCCTGCATGCGCGCGAATGCGTCCGAGACGATCATGCCGTTCATGACGAAGCGTCGCGTGGGCCCGTCGGCGTGCAGGCTCGGCTGCTCGACGAGCCGTTCCGGCAGACGCGTGCCGAGCCCTAGCGAGGGGCCGACCCGCAGCTCGAGCAGATCGAAGCCCCGGCGATCGTGGATATCGACCGCCATCGGCGTGCGATACAGATCGGGCACGACCGCGCCGGAGTCGCTCGTGAGCACCACGCGCCGTCCGTCGTCGCCGCGCAGATCGACCAGAATCTGGGCCCGTTCGGCCGGCGCCAGTAGCAGTTGATCGACCGGCGCCGGTTCGGCAAGCAGGCCAGCGTCGCCCGCGATGACGTAGAAGCGCCGGCCGTCAGCGAAGGCGAGATTAATGATTCGGGCGTTCGACGCATTCAGCACGCGCAGGCGCAGCCAGCCCGCGGCCACTTCGGCGTAGGGCTGCTCCACGCCGTTGATAAGAAACCGATCGCCCTTCATGCCCATCACGTCGCGTGCGGCCGTCATGTAGGCGAGCGTGCCGTCAGCGTGGACGCGCCGATCCTGGATCGCGACCGGCAGGTCGTCGATGCCGTAGGTGCGCGGCAACGCCAGCCGCGCGTCCGTATCGTCGTCGATCCAGAGCATGCCGGCCATGCCGGCATACACCTGCGGCCCGGTATAGGCGTGCGGGTGCGGGTGATACCAGAGGGCGGCGGCCGGCTGGGTGAGCGTATAGGTGGCCGTCCAGGTCTGGCCCGGGGCGATCACGCTGTGCGGGCCGCCATCCATGCGCCCGGGCACTTGCGCCCCGTGCCAGTGCAGGGTCGTGGGCTGATCGAGCCCGTTGTGCACATGCAGCGCGACCGGCCGGTGGCGCGGAATACGCAGCGTCGGGCCCAGCCAGGCGCCGTTGTAGCTCCAGGTCGGCGTCTGCACACCGGCCACCAGTTCGCTCGCACCGGGTCTTGCGGCGAGTTGATAATGACGGACACCGGCGGCATCGAGCGCGCCCGTGGCCTGGGCCGGCACCGGCAGCGGGCGTTGGAAAACACCCGCGCCCGGCGGCGCCAGGAGTGGCGCGCCCCAGCCGACCGCACCCGCTCGGGCGG
>NZ_JBQDYE010000029.1:0-58262 GCF_052044155.1 Salinisphaera sp. SWV1 | reverse complement strand
TGGCCGCGGCGAGCATGCGGTCGCATACGCGCGCTATTAACCCGAAAAATCATCTATTTTTGTGCCGGGTTAATAACCGCTTGCCTGCGGCGAGGGGGGCGCCGTGCAGATTCGGTTTGCAACCCGCGCCGGGGCCGGGCCATGCGGTTGATCTGCCGTCGTGGCGCGCAGTGCCGGCCCGAGCGCGGCACGGGCCGGCGAGGGCAACACTTATGCCATGGCGGTCAGCACGAGCTTGCCCACGGTATGGCCTTGTTCGAGGCGTCGATGGGCTTCGGTGAGATTGTCTACATTCAATGGCCCGATCACGGCACCGAGCGTGCTGCGGATGCGGCCCGAGTCGAGCAGCCCGGCGAGCTCGGCCAGGATTTCGCCGTGGCGTTCCGGGTGATACCCGTGCAGCGCGCGGGCGAACATGAACTCCCAGCAGAAGCTGGCGGCCTTGGATTGCAGCGCATTGATATCGACTGCCTGCTCGGTTTCGGCGATGGCGACGATCCGGCCCAGCGGGCGGATGGCTTCGACCATGTTCTGCCAGTGCACGCCGATATCGTGGCAGTTGAAGATGTAGTCGACCGTGTCGTGGCCGGCGGCGCGCAGGGCCGGGACCAGTTCGTGGTGGTCGATGACCTCGTGGGCGCCGAGCGTGCGGCACCAATCGGCCGATGCCGCGCGCGACGCGGTTGCGATTACGCGGATGCCGGTGAGCTGCCGGGCAAGCTGGATCACGCTGGAGCCCACGCCGCCGGCACCGTTGATCACGAGCAGCGTTTGTTCGCTGTGCGCGCCGGGGTCCGCGCGCAGCCCGAGCTTATCGAACAACCCTTCCCAGGCGGTCAGCGCAGTCAGTGGCATGGCGGCGGCCTGTTCGTTGCTCAGGCGCTGTGGCGCATGGGCGACCAGCCGACTGTCTACGAGTTGCTGCTCGGCATCGCAACCCGGCCGGTCGACCTGTCCGGCGTAATAGACCCGGTCGCCCACCTCGAAACCCGACGCCTCGTCGCCGGTGGCCTCGACCTTGCCGACGGCGTCCCAGCCGAGAATGGCCGGCTCGCCGAGATCGCCCAGCGCGCCGGCACGGACCTTGGTGTCGACCGGGTTCACGGCCAGGGCATCGATCCGAACCCGCAGATCCAGGCCGGTCGGTTCCGCGATGGGGCGATCGATCGTCTCGAAGGCGCCGGGGGCGTTGATATCGGTTGCGCCGCGGGTGGCGATAGCTTTCATGGCGTTGCTCCTGATTGAAAAGAGGCGCCGCGGATTGGGTCGATCATCGCCGCGGCGTTGGCGTCGTGCGTATGGCGGTGTATGGCGACGCCGGGCATGAATTGAAAGCCCGGGCGCTGGCGGCGTGCTCTGCCGATCCGGTCCGCCGCGGCGACGCCCGGGGCTGGCGCGACGCCGGTTGGCGCTTGGCGCGGACGCCGACGAAACGGCAACAGTCGCCAGCGGCCGAACGGAAAAATGACGAACGTTAGACCCGGCCCGTCACGGCCCGATTATTGTTGGCGGTAAACAAAAAGTCACGGATTCTCGTTAGTTTATCGTTATGGTCGTTATCTTCAGGGGGCGTTCCGGAGCCGGCGTCATGTCGTTTTATTTGCAGCATGCATCGGATTTCGATATGGCCGGTTCGTGAAAGCACAACTTTTGGCAGCTCTGGACCGCAGACCCAGGCGCGACGTGCGTTTCTGGGTGTCCCATGAACATCGCCTCGTTTTCCTGAGAATTCCAAAAAACGCGAGCAGCTACATGCGCGCGCTTTTCACCGCCAACCACCCGCTGGGGGCAGGGTTCGACGCGTCGGCGGAATCCCCGCGCGGGTACCGGTTGCGCACAGGGATCAGAGACATTCCGGTTACCCGGAGAACGATTCATCGTGCCCGCCATTACAAGACATTCGTTGTCATTCGGGACCCCATGGCCCGTATCGTCAGCGGGTTTCTGGATCGTGTCGTCAAAAAAAGCACGGGCAACCCACCCGACGCGCCGCACCCTCGTTTTTATCGCGGCATCAGCCGGTTCCACAACCGGGATATCAATCGGCGCACGATCACTTTTGAGCAATTTCTTGATTATGTGCTGGCCAAGCCGGATAAGCAGCGCAACAAGCATTATCGCAGCCAGAGTCATTTTCTGGGGCGTCATCGCTTCGATTTCTATGGCTGTGTGGACAACTTGTCTGACACGCTCGCTTTCCTCCGGGAGCAGGGCATGGTCACGGACGGCTTCCAAGTCGCGTCTTCAAAGAAAACGGCATATGCCGCGCCCGGCGCACACGCAATTGATTGTCCGGCACGGGCAACCGCCCGCGATCTGAATGGTTACGATCACTTTCCGGCCGTCGCCGATTTCTTCGATGGCTCTTCGCTCGATCGTTTCGTCGAGGCTTACCGTGCCGATATCCGGTTGTACGTGCGTGCCCGCGGCATCGATATGCGCCAGCTGATCGATCGTTACTGAATGCCGCGAGTTCGCGGTCGTGCCGTGCCAGATTCGTGGATTCCGCTGCTGAGCCCTGGATGTTGCGGCCGGGATCGCGGGATGAGCGAGGCGATTGCCGGTAACGGGCGATTATCCGGTTCGAAGGGTTATTCCGGCAGGACGAGTCGTCATGACTCGAATTATTGTATGTCCGCGCCCTTTCGATGCCACTTGAGAGCTGGATATCGCGGATCCATCAGTCGCAAGCTGTCCGGGCAACGTTTTCTGAAAATCATCCGTTTTATAAGTTTTTCGAAGGTCAGACTAATGGCGGATTGTTCGTGGATGGGCGTCAAATACAATTAAATGCAGTGGCTTATGCAGGCTTAATGCGTAGATTTTCCGAAAATTAAAATTAAACAGATGCCGCTCAAGGCGGAATAACACTGCGGCGGGCTATTGCTGGAGGATGGGCATGAAAATATCGTGGTCTAAATGCATTTTGGTATCTCTCGTTGTCGGCGGTGCGTTGATGAGCGCGCCGGCCTTCGCCAAGGACGTCAGCGCCTGTTTGATTACCAAGACCGATAGCAACCCCTATTTTGTCACCATGAGAAAAGGCGCGCTCAAGGAGGCGAAGAAACTCGGCGTCCACCTCAAGACCTACGCGGGCAAGTACGACGGCGATAATCAGTCTCAGGTGAGCGCGATCGAAGACTGCATGGCCGACGGGGTCGACGGCATTTTGATCACGGCCTCGGCGCCCAGTGCGATTGTTCCCACGGTACAAAAAGCGCGCAAGGCCGGGATCATGGTGATTGCGCTCGATACGACGCTGCAGCCGGCCAGTGCGGCCGACGCCACGTTTGCGACCGACAACTTCGAGGCCGGCAAGCTCGACGGCGAGTGGGCGAAGAAGCACCTCGGCAAGACCAAGGCCCATATCGCTTTTCTGGATCTTGCCACGAGCCAGCCGTCGGTCGGTGTCCAGCGTGATCAGGGTTTCATGAAGGGTTTCGGTATCGACATCAAGAACCCGAACAAATGGGGTGATGAAAACGATCCGCGCATCGTCGGGCATGCGGTCACCGGCGGCGCCCAGGATGGCGGACGCAAGGCGATGGAGAATCTGCTGCAGAAGAGTCCGGACATCAACCTGGTCTATGCCATCAACGAGCCGGCGGCCGAGGGCGCCTACCAGGCATTGAAGTCGGTCGGGATGCAGAACCGGGTCACGATCGTGGCCATCGATGGCAGTTGCAACGGTGTCCAGGATGTCCAGCAGGGCGTGATCGCAGCCGACGCCCAGCAGTTCCCGCTGCGGATGGCCAAGCGAGGCATCAAGGCCGTCAAGACCTATGTGGATAGCGGCAAGAAGCCCAGCACCAGTGCCGGGCTCGACTTCACCAATACCGGCGTTCATCTGATCACCGATGACCCGGTCAAGGGCGTCAAGTCGTACAGCACGAAATCCGGCATGAAGACATGCTGGGGCAAGCTCCAGTAGACCGGCCCGCCGGTCGATCGGTGGTGGTGGGCGCGTTGCCAGCCATGCCGGTCGACCCCGGTCTGCCGGCCAATCCTGTCGGCACTGATTTCATGCCGTCGCCGACCGGACGGCGGTATGACAGGCCTGTCTTGTTGGTTTCGTGGAGATTCGCATGAACAACGCCACCGAAGCGCCTGCATCCGGAGAACAACACCAGGGGCCGTTGCGCCGGGTGCAGCATTTTCTGCATGGCAATCCGGCGGCCGTGCCGATCATCGTCGTGATCCTGTCGGTTATCTTCTTCTCGATAGCGGTCGGCTCGAGGTTCTATTCGGCCTTCGCGCTGACGTTGATTCTCCAACAGGTGGCGATCACCGGTATCGTGGGCGCCGGCGAGACGCTGATCATCCTGACGGCCGGCATCGATCTGTCGGTGGGCGCCATCATGGTGCTGAGCTCGGTGGTGATGGGCCAGTTCGCCATGCATTACGGCGTGCCCGGGTTCGTCGCCGTGCTCGCCGGGTTGGGTGTGGGCGGCATCTGCGGCCTGTTGAGCGGCCTGCTGGTATCAGTCGTGAAGTTGCCGCCGTTTATCGTCACCCTCGGCGCCTGGTCGGTCTATGGCGCGACGACCTACATCTATTCGGGTAACGAAACGGTACGCAGCCAGGATATCGACCGGGTGGCGCCGATCCTGCATTTGCTGGGCAACTCCTTCCGGATTGGCAACGCGGTGTTCACCTATGGCGTGGTGCTGATGGTAGCGCTGGCACTGGCGCTGTGGTTTGCGCTGAATCACACGGCCTGGGGGCGCCATGTCTACGCGGTCGGCGACGACAAGGACGCCGCGCTTCTGGCCGGCATCCGCACCGGCCGTGTTCTGGTCTCGGTGTATGTGGTGGCCGGTGTGATCTGCGGCCTCGCCGGCTGGACGCTGATCGGACGCATCGGGGCCATATCGCCGCAGGCCGGGCAGATGGAAAACATCGAGGCCATCACGGCGGTGGTGATTGGCGGCACGTCGCTGTTCGGCGGGCGCGGCTCGATTATCGGCACCTTGTTCGGCGCGTTGATCGTGGGCGTGTTTTCGCTCGGTCTTCGCCTGCTCGGCACGGACCCGCAATGGACCCAGCTGGCCGTCGGCGCGCTGATCATCATCGCGGTAACCACCGACCAGTGGATCAGGAAGATTTCGGCATGAATACAGACACCCAACCCATCCTCTCCGGCCGGGGACTGACCAAACGCTATGGCCGGGTCACGGCGCTTGATAATGCCGATTTCGATCTCTACCCGGGCGAGGTTCTGGGTGTGATCGGTGACAATGGCGCGGGCAAATCGACGTTGATCAAGGCCATATCCGGGGCGGTGGTGCCCGATGCCGGCGAGATACGGCTCAACGGCACGCCGGTGCAGTTCGCTTCGCCCATGAACGCGCGCGATGCCGGTATCGAGACCGTGTACCAGACGCTCGCGTTGTCGCCGGCACTGTCGATCACGGACAACATGTTTCTCGGCCGGGAAATACGCCGGAAGGGTATTCTCGGGTCGCTGTTCCGGATGCTGGACCGGCCGGCGATGGAAGACTTCGCGCGGGAAAAACTGTCGGAACTGGGCTTGCTGACGATCCAGAACATCAGCCAGGCGGTCGAAACACTGTCGGGCGGCCAGCGCCAGGGCGTGGCCGTGGCGCGCGCGGCGGCCTTTGCCGCCAAGGTCATCATCATGGACGAGCCGACCGCGGCGCTCGGCGTGAAGGAGTCCGGCCTGGTGCTCGAGTTGATCCGCGACGTGAAGAAACGCGGCCTGCCGATTGTGCTGATCTCGCACAACATGCCGCATGTATTCGAGGTGGCCGACCGGGTCCACATCCACCGTCTGGGACGGCGCGTCGCGGTGGTCGACCCGAGGACCATGTCGCCGTCCGATGCCGTCGCGATCATGACCGGCGCCAAGGAACCGCCGGCCGAGGACGTGGCGGCCTGACGCCCGTGCCGCGCCCGAGCCGTAGCCCCAATATTGCACGCCAGTCTTGATGCCAATACAGCCGCTTGGCTCCGCGGCCGAGTGGCGCCCTTGCCGGCAAACACAGGCGAAAAAGAGCTCGATGTGCAGAAGGTGGGGCGCCGCTTCTCAACGCTCAGGATTTGCCCCGTGCCGGGGTAGCACTCCGGTTGCTTTTCACCCGGATTTGGACTCGGGCGACGGCGGGAAGCGGCAGCTCCCGCCGAGCTAGTGGCTTGGCCGGTGCCCCGGGGGGGGGCGGAACACGACAGTGGCGTTTGCCGCGGATTCATACGGGGCGTTTTTTGCCCCACCGAGCCGCTGCGTTGACCGCTGAAGCGGCGACCGGCGGCTACGGTTCATGGTGGCTCGATTCGCGATCTTTGGGCACGGAACTTGCTGCTCTTTTGTTATTGAGCGGTTCCGCGACCTTTTGCTGATAGCGGTATGGAGGTCGCACCCAGCACGATGCGTGAAAGAATGTTCATAGGTCGGCGCGCCGGACCGCATAGCCTTTTGGGGGTTGAATATAATGACGACTGACGCAGGTCAGCCGATTGTCAGTTTCCGCGATGTACATAAATCGTTCGCGCGTACCGAGGTGCTCAAGGGGATTTCGCTCGACGTCGAGCGTGGCGAGGTGGTGTGCATCATCGGGCCGTCCGGGTCGGGCAAGTCGACCGCCTTGCGTTGCATCAACGGGTTGATTCCGATCGACCAGGGCCGTATCCGGGTCGGCGATTTCGATGTCGATCGGTTGCGCAGCGACAAGAACAAGATCGCGCTGCGCAAAGTGGTGTCCATCGTGTTCCAGCAGTACAACCTGTTCCCGCACAAGACGGCGCTGGAAAACATCATGATGGCGCCGATTCAGGTGCTGGGGGAAGACCGGTCGGAGGTCGAGGCGCGGGCTCGTGCCTTGCTGAAGAAGGTAGGGCTCGATGGGCGCGAGAAACATTATCCCGGCGAGTTATCGGGTGGCCAGCAACAGCGTGTGGCAATCGCGCGGGCGTTGGCAATGCGTCCGGAAGTCATGCTGTTCGACGAAGTGACCGCCGCACTGGATCCGGAAACGGTCAAGGGCGTGCTGGAGACCATTCGCGAGCTGGCCGCCGAAGGCATGACCTGCATTTTGGTCACCCATGAGATGGGCTTTGCCCGGGAAGTGGCCAACCATGTTTATTTCACCGACGGCGGCGTGATTGTCGAGCACGGCCCGCCGGCCGAGTTGTTGAGCAACCCACGGGAAAAACGTACGCAGGCCTTTCTTTCCCAGGTCCTGTAACGAGCCACAGAACGAATTTTACAAATGGCGCGAAGTCGCGCTTCGTCCAGTCCATGAAGGGGGATTATCCGATGCACAAGCCGATTCAGACTCGTTTACGCAAGTTTCGCTTGCTGGTTCAGGCCGCTATGGTGGCCAGCCTGGCCGTTGGGGTGTTCACGGCGGCGCAGGCCGATACGCTGGGCGACATCAAATCGCGCGGAAAGCTCATTGTGGGTGTGAAGGCCGATTACAAGCCGTTCGGCTATGTGGATGCGAACGGCCACAACGTGGGCCTGGAGATCGACATCGCCCATTACCTGGCGCTCAAGATGCTGGGTAGCCCGGATGACGTGCAACTGGTGCCGGTCACGGCCTCCAATCGCATCGAATATCTGCGCCAGGGCCGGATCGATCTCACCCTGGCCACGATGTCCGACACGCCAAAACGCCAGAAGGTGATCGATTTCTCGCGCGACTACTACGCCTCCGGCACCGCGCTGATGACGCGCAAGCAGGCGAACATCCATTCCTGGGCCGACGCCAAGGGCAAGAAGGTCTGCGGCATCCAGGGCTCGTTCTACAACACCGAGCTCAGCAAACGCGGTATTCAGATGGTCAATTATCCGTCGACCGCCGAAGTCTACAAGGCGCTCAAGGATCATCGCTGCATCGGTTTTGCCTATGACGATTCGGCGCTGGTCGGCAAGCTGCTCGACCCCGCCTGGGGCAAGAACTGGCATATCGCTACGCCGGCTATTCTGGAAACCCCATGGGGGATCGGCATCCGCAAGGGCGAGGACTCGCTCAAGAAAGAGGTCGACGGCATCGTGAAAGAGATGGAGGGCTCCGGCTATATTTATGCGCTGCAGACCAAATGGGGTATTCCGCATACCGCCTACGTCAAGAATGCGATGCAGCAAGCCCGGGGCAGTTGATCAGCCGCCACTAATCACGTCTCTGGCCACGACAGGCGTCGTGCACAGCTCCAGAACAAGCGCCGGCCTCGGTGCCGGCGCGTCCTCGACGGGTTTTTCATGATCTTCGGATTGTCGTTTACCTGGCTCGAGAATCCCCTGTACCAGCAATGGCTACTGCAGGGGCTCGAGAACACCCTGCTGTTGTCGGTGTCGTGCATCGTGGCGTCGATGATCATCGGCGTTGTCGGTGCGTGGCTACAGGGTTCGCGCTTCGGGCTCGTACGTCAGGCCGTGGCGGTGTACGTGCAGATTTTCCGCAACACGCCGCCCCTGGTGCAGCTGTTCTTCTTCTTTTTCGTATTGGCCGGGTTGCAGCCGCATGTGTTCGATCCCGCCACAGGCGGCATGCGGCCGCTGCTGGGGCCGTTCGGCACCTCGGTGTTCGCCCTCAGTCTGTTTGCCGGCGCCTTCAACGTGGAAATATTCCGTTCCGGTATCGAAGCCGTGCCGGACACCCTCGATGAAGCCGCTGAAAGCCTTGGATATTCGCGCCGCAAGCGCTATCTGGCGATTACGCTGCCGCTGGCGTTTCGCATCGCCATGCCGGCGCTGAACAACAACCTCATCAATCTGATCAAGACGACCGCCGAAGCTTCGGCAATCGCGACCCCCGAGTTGCTCTACTACGCCGGTCAGATCTATTCCGATAACTTCCGCACGCTGGAAGTGATGATGTTCATCTGGGCCGTCTATATCGTGATCATTGCCATCTTCCTCGGCGGCATGCGTCTGCTGGAACGGCGACTGAGAATCCCCGGCTATGGCGACGCAAGCTAATACGCAACACACGCCGGTTCTTTATACCGCGGGCGTGATCGCGATACTCACGGCGATCGCAGTGGTCGTGATCGTGACGCAAACGACGCTGGATTACTGGGCGACCATCTGGCACCGCGTGCCTTATCTCCTGACCGACAACCAGCAGTGGTGGCCGATCGAGGGCGGTTTTGCCGCCAACGTCGGCATCAGTATCGCCTGTATGATCATCGGTACGGTGCTGGGTACATTCGTCGGTCTTGGCCAGGTCTCGCGCTGGCGTGCGGTGTCGGCCCCGATGTGGCTGATCACCCAGTTCTTTCGCAACTCGCCCTGGTTGGTGGTGTTGTACGCGATCCTGTATCTGTTTCCATACCGGCTGGAGCTGTTCGGTTTCAGTTTCGTCTTTCCCAGTGTGGCCAAGGCGATCATCGGCCTGTCCCTGCCGGCGGCGGCGAACGTCTCGGAAATCGTGCGGGGCGGCGTGCAATCGATTCCGAGCACACAGTGGGAAGCCGCGGCATCGCTGGGCTACACACGCCGCCAGGCGATGTATCGCATTATCCTGCCGCAGGCCTTGCGCCGCATGATTCCGCCCTGGATGAATCTTTACGCCATCATCACCATGGGCACGGCGCTGACCAATCTGGTGGGCGTGGACGAAGGGCTGACCGCGGTACGCCGCGTGCTGGAACTGCTGGGCGAAAATTATGCGATTCCGCTCTACGGCATCCTCATGCTGCTGTTCCTGATCTATTGCTACCCGATCGCGCTGGCGTCCCGAAAACTCGAGGCGCGCTTCCGCCAGTAACGACCACCGAACTCGCGCGCAGACTCAAAGGATCTAGACGATGGCGGAATATGATGTGGCAGTCGTCGGTCTCGGCGCCATGGGCAGTGCCACGCTGCACCAGTTGGCCAAGGCTGGCGTACGCGCGATCGGTATCGATCGTTTCATGCCGCCGCATACCCGGGGCTCGAGCCATGGCGATACGCGTATCACCCGGCAGGCGATTGGTGAAGGCCCGGATTATGTCCCGTTCGTGCTGCGCTCGCATGCGCTCTGGCGCGAATTGGAAGCCGCCACCGGTGAGACGATCTTCAATCCCTGCGGCACGTTGATCATGGCGCCCAGCGACATGCCGAACACCCACCACGGCAAGACGGGATTTCTGGAAACCACGATCGAGGCGGCCCGGGCGTATGGCATCGAGCACGAGCTGCTGGGGGCCGATGAGATCGCCGCGCGTTTCCCCCAGTACGTCGGGTTAGGTGGTCGCGAGCGGGCTTATTTCGAACCCGGCGGGGGGTACGTGCGGCCGGAGCGTGCCATCGCGGCCCAGCTCGAACTCGCGCGCCAGAATGGCGCGATGGTGTGCACCGATATGGTAGTGCAGGCCATACACCAGAGCGGTGATGCCGTGGCGATCGAAACCGAAAACGATGTGATCCGGGCCGGGCGGGCAGTGGTCAGTGCCGGGGCCTGGACGGCCCCGTTGCTGGGCGCGCCGTTCGACCGGCTGCTTACGGTGAGTCGGCAGGTGCTGCACTGGTTTTCGCTGGCCGAAGGCGCCGTGGCGCCCGACGAGTGGCCGGTCTCGATCTGGATGCATGGCTCGGGTGATACCGACTATTTCTATTCCTTTCCGCCGCTGCCGGGCGAAGCCAGCATCAAGGTCGCGACCGAGCAGTATGCCTCCCACACAAGCGCGGATATGCTGGAGCGGAACGTCGGCGCCGACGAATCGGCGGCGATGTTCGATCATCACGTCAACGGTCGAATCGCCGACGCCCGCGCGCCCGCGATTCGTGCGGCAGCCTGTTTGTACACCACGACGCCGGACCGCGGTTTCATCCTCGACTGGCATCCGGACATGGATCGCGTATTCGTGATCTCGGCCTGCTCGGGCCATGGTTTCAAGCACTCGGCCGGTATCGGTGAGGCCGTGGCTGGCGTGCTGCGGGACGAGGGTGAGCCGATCGATCTGGCCCCCTTCGCGTTATCGCGATTCATCGAGTGAGCCAGCGGCCCTCGGGGGAACCCGGGCGGCCGCGCCCAAG
Source organism: Salinisphaera sp. SWV1 (assembly GCF_052044155.1). NCBI lineage: Bacteria > Pseudomonadati > Pseudomonadota > Gammaproteobacteria > Salinisphaerales > Salinisphaeraceae > Salinisphaera > Salinisphaera sp. SWV1. The sequence continues at coordinate 47,284 of NZ_JBQDYE010000029.1, read as the reverse complement.
CCGGCGAATGCGGGTCGGCTCAGTCTTCGAGCGTGCTCCAGCGCGTCAACGCCGTCGCGGGCGAGCGCAGGGATTCCAGCACGGAAAAATGATGCTCACCGGCCAGTTCCACGGCTTGGGTGGCCACGCCCAGGCCGGTCCATATATTGGCGAGCAGGTGGGTCTGGCGCTTGAGTTCGGGCAGTTCGTCGCCGCCCACCACGCAGATCAGATCGCCGGGCAGGTCGGGCGACTGCAGCGCGGGCGAGGCGACCGTCGCGCGCTGTTCGGACAGGCCCAGCGTGCCGTTGATATCGGTGGTGGCGGCGATGGGGCGCAGGTCGTGCAGCCCGGAGATGGAGATGACGCGGCGGATGCGTTTGCGGGCCGAGGCCAGCAGGCCGCTGTGGGTGGTCACGGCATGGGTGACGAGATGGCCGCCGGCTGAATGCCCGGCCAGTACGAGCGGGCCGTTCACTTCGTCGGCAACCGCCTGAATGCCGGCAATCACGGCATCCGCCAGCGACTCCAGCGTGACGTCCGGGCACAGCGGGTATTCGATGAAGGCGACCCGCCAGCCGCGGGCGAGTGCGCCGGCGGCGAACTGGTGATTGTCGCGGCGCGACAACGCCCGCCAGTAGCCGCCATGGACGAAGATCAGCGTGCCCGCCGCTTCGCCCGCCGGCCCGAACAGGTCGAAGACTTCACGCTCGCCGACGCCGTAGGTGCGCTCCAGCGGTTGATCGGCGCCGCGCTGCGCGCGAAAGGCCGCGGCGTCGGCCTGCCAGTGGCGCAGCCAGTCGCCGGCGTCGGCTACCGCGGCGCGATTGTCGTAGGCGCGATCCCAGGCGTTGCTCATGGTCGAACCCCGTGCTGTGGCCGATCACCGTGGCGGCCGACCCTGTTCATGTTTCGCAAACAAAACGACCGGCCAGCGGCCGGTCGGTAAGCGGTATATACACCCGATTTTAGCAGGCGGGCGGCGACGCGACGAATACGCCGCGTCGCCGTGCGCTCGCCCCGTCGATCAGACGCCGATCTTGCTGAGCGCCTTGCCCGACAACAGGTTCGTTTCGATCTTCTCCAGCGAGATGCCCTTGGTCTCGGGCACGTACTTCAGCGTGAACAGGATGAACAGCGCGTTGACCGCGGCCAGCAGGCCGAAGGTCCAGGTGCCGCCAATGCCGTTGAACATGATCGGGAAGAAGAAGCCGATGCAGAAGTTGCCGATCCAGTTGGCGCCGGTAGAGGCGCCGATGCCGAAGTCGCGGCCCTGCAGCGGTTGGATTTCGGCGCACAGCGTCCAGATCAGCGGGCCGGCCGACATGGCAAAGCCGACCACGAACAGCAGCACCATGGCCATGGCGGTGTACTGCAGGAAGGTGGTGCTCGGGCCGATGTGGATGATCGTGCTCAGCAGCGCCATGGTAATCGCCATCATGGCGAAACCGGCGTAGAGAATCGGCTTGCGCCCGGCACGGTCGATCAGCGCGATGGCGATGAAGGTGGCCAGGACGTTGGTCAGGCCAGTGACCACGGTTGCCCACAGGCTGGCCGAAGTGCCTTCGAAACCCGCGGTCTGAAAGATCTGCGGGGCGTAGTACATGATCACGTTCATCCCGGTGAACTGCTGCACCAGCTGCAGGGCCACGCCGAGGAACACCGAACGACGGAAGTTCGGGTTGCGGCGGAACATCTGGAAGCCCTGCGCGCCGCGCTCCTGCTCGATCGCGTCCTGGATCTCGCCCATTTCGTAGTCGACTTCCTCGGTCGTGCCGCGCAGCCTGGACAGCACGTCGCGCGCTTCGTCGAAGCGGTCCTTGGCGGCCAGCCAGCGCGGGCTGTTGGGTACGCTCAGCGCGCCGAAGAACAGCAGCACGGCCGGGATCACCAGCACGCCGAACATCCAGCGCCAGCTCTCGATATACGAAAACGCCGCGTTGGAGACGAACGCCGCGAGGATACCGACCGTGACCATCAACTGGTAGAAGGAGATGGTCGTGCCGCGAATGCGCTCGGGCGTGACCTCCGACAGATACAGCGGGGCGGTGAACGAGGCCACGCCGACGGCCAGGCCGAGCAGGATACGGCCGATCCACAGCAGCGTCGGCCCGGGCGCGACCACGCACACCAGCGCGCCGATGATGAACAGCAGCGCAGAGGCCAGCAGCGCGCGCTTGCGGCCCATGGTCTTGGAGATCGTACCGGCGGACAGGGCGCCGATGGCGGCGCCGACCATCATCGACGACACGATCCAGCCCTCCATGGCCGAGGACAGGTTGAAATCCTTCTTGATGAAGGGCAGGGCGCCGGAAATGACGCCGATGTCCATGCCGAACAGCAGGCCGGCGAGCGCCGCCAGGCCGCAGGAAAGCCAGACCATCGGCACGATGTCGGCGTGGGCGACAGCGTCGGGCGTCGATTGCGATGTCGACGAGACGGAACCAGGTGCACCGGCCATATCGAATCTCCTTGAAATAGGGAAGGGAAGGGACAAAAACGGCGTATAAAATATCGGCGTTGGGCGATCATGCCCATCGCCGCACGCGGCAAGTAAGACTAAAGTCTCACTTATTTTGGAACTTTTGTTTCGCCTGGTGGCACTTTGCGGCGTCGTTGCTTCAACAGACGATGAATACGGTCTCGTCCCGGCGTGCACTCGCCGGCGAGTGCCGCCCACATGCGTTCGAGTGTCATCTGCGCGATCTTGTCGTGTTGTTGCGGCAGCGAATTGACCGCCATGGGCAGGAAATCGAGCACGCGGTCATCGCCGAAGGTGCCGGCCCGTGGCAGGGCCGGCGTGTCGCCGGCGTCGGCCAGCAGCACGTCGAGCGCGCCGTCGAGTAGCGGATAGGCGGCTGTGATCAGCGCATCGGGCATGGGGTGTTCGCTGAGCCAGTCGGTGAGCAGCCGTGCACCGCTGGCGCGATCGAAGGCCGCGGCGGTACGCACGGCGGCCTGGCAGTCGCCTTCGTGCGCGGCCACGGCCGCCATGAACCCGGCGCGCCGGCGCTCGGTGATCGACAGGCCGGGCACGGCATCCAGCCACAGAATGGTGTGTGTTTCGCGGGTCAGAACCGAGGCGGTGAGGCGGCGCGCGGCCTCCGTGTTGCTCGACGCCACGCTGCGAAAGCGTGTTTCGTCGAGTGGGCGGTCCAGGCCGATCACCGGCAGGCCGCCGGCCACGCCATCGTAGAACGGGTCGTCGCGGTCGAGACAGGAGGCCACGATCAACCCGTCGCAGCGGCGGGCGCGCAACGACTCGACCAGGCGGCGTTCGGTGGCCGCCTCGTCGTCGGAGTCGACGATGATCACCTGGTAGCCGGCAGCGCGCGCGCCGCGTTCGATGCGTTTGGCCAGGCGCGCGTAGCTGGCATTTTCCAGATCCGGCACCACCAGCCCGAGGGTGCGCGTCTCGCCCCGGCGCAGCGCGACGGCCCGGGCGTCGACCTGGAAATCGTGGGCGGCGACCACGGCCTGGACGCGCGCCACGGTGGCGCGGCTGATGCGCCGGGCCTCGGCCTGGCCGTTGATCACGTAGCTGGCCGTGGTCCGGGACACGCCGGCGAGTCGGGCGATGTCGGCAAGGGTGCGGGCGGTCATGGTCGTGGCCCTCCTGGCGTGTCAGACTTTTGTCTGAAGCGCGGGTATTTCACTTGATTCCTCGTTCGAGCCATCTCAGCATACGACTGTAATGGCGCTGACACGATTCAGCCATGCGCCGATAGCCGCATACCACGGGCGGGCCGCCGCCCGCTGTATTACCGCGGTTCGATCCGTTCCCGGAGTTGTCATGCTCGAACTCACGCCCGATGCCGTCCTGCTCGACCAGTCCGCCGACGATTGGCGCGATGCGCTCACCCAGGCCGGCTCCGCGCTCACCCGCGCCGGCCTGGTCGATCCCGCGTACGGCCAGTCGCTGTTCCAGCGCGAGCGGGAGGGCTCGACCTATCTCGGCAACGGCATCGCCATTCCGCACGGTACGCCGGCCTCGCGCGGCTATGTGAAGACCACCGGGCTGCGCTTGTTGCAGTATCCGGACGGCCTGGAATGGCACGATGGCAATCGCGTATCGCTGATCATCACCATCGCGGCCGCCAACGACGAACACCTGGATATCCTGCGCCGACTCACGCATGTGCTGGATGCGCCCGGCGTGGCCGAAGGGCTGGCCGCGGCCGGCAATGCCGACGAGGTCATCGCCCTGCTATCGCGCGCCCCGGTCGAGGCCCGTCTGGACCGGGCCACGGTGGCCGCCCGCGTGCCGGTGGCCTCGCGCGAGGGCCTGGCCGCCGTGGCCGCCACGCGGCTGTATGAAGCGGGTGTCGCCGGGGCTGCATTCATCGGCCAGATCATGGGCCAGCCGCCGGTATCGCTGGGACACAAGCTGTGGCTGGTGGAAGGCAATGCCGAGGTCACCCAGCCGGCGCTGGGGGTGGCGACACCGGCGGAAGTGACCGACGCCGCGGCCGTGTTCGTGCTTGCGCGCATGGCCGGCGAGGATCAGGCCGCGGATGAAGCCACGCGCGGGCTGCTCGATCGTATGCTCGGCGTACTGGAATCGGGCGAGGCGCCGCGCCTGGCCCAGCTCGATACCGCCCAGTTGATCGGCCGGCTGGCCGGCGAATCCGCCGGTGCCGAGGTGCTGCGCGTGCGCGTGCGCAACGCCCATGGGCTGCACGCCCGCCCGGCCAAGAATCTGGTGCAGATCGCCCGCGAGCAACGCCTGCCGATCCGTGTGCGCCTGGAGTCGGGCGGCGCCGATGCGGTATCGGCCGCCAGCCTGACCAAGGTGATCGGGCTGGGCGCCCGGCGCGGCCAGATGCTGGTGTTTTCGGCCGAAGGCGAGGGCGCGGCCGCCGCGCTCGAGGCGATCGGCAACGCCGTGCGTTCGGGGCTCGGCGAGGATGTGCTGCCGCTGGAGGACACCAGCGAAGCCCGCCCGTCGCGCAACAAGACCGAGCCGCAGGTCTATGCACCGGCACCGGCGGCGGATACGGCGCTGGATGCCGTCGCCGCCTCGCCCGGCATGGCGATCGCGCCGGTATTCGTGCTGCGGCTGCCCGAATTCGACTATGCCGATACGTCGGACGATTCCATCAGCGAGCGCAAGCGCCTGGATACCGCCATCCGCGAGGCTTACGGTCAGCTCACCGAGTTGATCCAGGCCGCCGATGGCGGCGACATGGCGGAAATCCTGTCCATGCACGAGGAAATGCTGCGCGATCCGGAATTGCGCGAGGCCGCGGTCGAGGCGATCAACGAGGGTGCATCCGCCGAGGCCGGCTGGTGGCAGGCCATCGATGCCTCGGCGCGCGCCCAGGCCGCGCTCGCCGACCGTATCCTGGCCGAGCGCGCGGCCGATCTGCGCGATGTCGGCCGGCGCGTTCTGGGCCGGCTGTGCGGCGTGGCCATGCCCGAACCGCCCGAGCATCCGTATATTCTGGTGGCCGAGGATATCGGCCCGTCGGATGTGGCCCAGCTCGATACCGAGCGCGTGCGCGGCCTGGTCACGGCCAAGGGCGGGGCCACCTCGCACAGCGCTATTCTGGCGCGCAGTCTGGGGATTCCGGCGGTGGTGGGGGCCGGCGAGGGGGTGCTGTCGCTGGCCGACGGCATCGACCTGATCATCGATGGCGAACGCGGCCGCGTGGTGCCGCAGCCCTCGCCCGAGCGACGCCAGCGTACCGAGCGGGCGATCGCCGATCGTGCCGAGCTGGAAGCCGAGGCGTACACCGCCCGCTTCGAGCCGGCGGTCACCACCGATGGCGTCCGCATCGACGTCGCGGCCAATCTCGGCAATACCTCGCACGCGACCGACGCGGTCGAGCGCGGCGCGGAGGGGGTGGGGCTGCTGCGCACCGAGTTCATCTTCATGGCGCATCCGGCCGCGCCCGATCTGGACACCCAGATCACCGAATACAAGCGTGCCTTCGACGCGCTCGGGCCGGACCGGCCGCTGGTGGCGCGCACGCTGGATGTCGGCGGCGACAAACCGCTGGACTACTGGCCGGTGCCGCCGGAGGACAACCCGTTCCTGGGCCTGCGCGGCATTCGGTTGGCGCTCAACCGGCCGCAGATTCTCGAAACCCAGATGCGCGCGCTGATCGCCGCCTCGGAAGGCCGGCCGCTGCGCATCATGTTCCCGATGGTCAAGGATGTGGCCGAGTTCCATGCGGCCAAGGCCATCTACGACCGCGTGCTCGCCGAGTTCAATGACACCGATGTACAGCTCGGCGTGATGGTGGAGGTGCCGTCGTGCGCGCTGTTGGCCGAAACACTGGCGCCGCATGTGGATTTCTTCTCCATCGGCACCAACGACCTCACCCAGTACACCCTGGCCATCGACCGTGGTCACCCGCGGTTGTCGGGCCAGGCCGATGGCCTGCATCCGGCCGTGCTGCGGCTGATTCTGATGACCGTTGCCGCCGCCGAGGCGCACGGTTGCTGGGTGGGCGTGTGCGGCGAACTGGCCAGCGATGCCCAGGCGGTCGGTGTGCTGGTGGGCCTGGGCGTGAACGAGCTGTCGGTCAACGCGCGCCAGATCCCGCTGGTCAAGGCGCGCATTCGCCGGCTGTCGCAGAGCCAGGCGTCCACCCGCGCCGAAGCACTGCTGGCACTGGCGACCGCCGCCGAGGTGCGCGAGGCAGTCGAGGCCCAATCGTAATGGCGCGCGTTCTGGCGATCACGCCAAACCCGGCGCTGGATCTGTCGATCGGCCTGGCGCGGCTCGTGCCGGGCGAGGTCAACCGCGCGCGGACTTGCCGCACGAGCCCGGCGGGCAAGGGCAACAACGTCGCGCGGGTGCTCGCCGCCCAGGGGCATGACGTGACCGTGACCGGCTTTCTCGGCGCCGATAACGCGGGCGTTTTCGGGGCCGCATTCGCGGACTGGGGCGTCACCGATGGCTTCGTGCGCGTGCCCGGCGAAACCCGTACCAACGCCAAGCTCGCCGAGGCCGATGGTCGCGTCACCGACGTCAATGCGCCCGGCGCGCCCGTCGCGGCGGCCGACGCCACGCGCCTGGCCGAAGTGATCGCGGCCCAGGCCTCCGGGCCGCTCGACGCGGTGGTGATCGCCGGCAGTCTGCCGCCGGGTCTGACCCCGGCGATGCTGCATGCCGCGCTCGATCCGCTGCTCGAGGCCGGGGTCCCGTTATGGCTGGATGCCAGTGGTGCCGCCCTGACGGCCGGACTGGCGCTCGCGCCGGCGCTGATCAAGCCCAACGCCGCTGAGCTGGCGGCCTGCGTGGACCGCGATCTGGCCGACACGGCCGACTTGATCGCCGCGGGGCGTGAATTGCAGGGCCGCGGTGTGGCCGAAGTGGCGATCTCGCGCGGTGCCGACGGGGTTGTGTGGCTCACGAGCCGCGATGTGCTGGTGGCCACCGCGCCCGCGGTTGGGGTCGAGAGCACGGTCGGGGCCGGCGACACGCTGGTCGCCGGGCTCCTGCACGGGCGGCTTTCGGGCTGGTCGGATGCCGACACACTCGCGTTTGCGGTGGCCTTGTCGGCCGATGCCGTGACGCGGATCGGGGTCGGCCGTTCGGATACGCCGGGTTTCGAGACATTGCGCGGCGCGGTGACGGTCGATGCCGTCACGATCGACGCGCCGGTGGACTAGAGCAGTTGCCAGACGACGTGTCCGAGCCGATGGGGCGAAGACCGTTGCTGAGGAGTGAAGCATGAAAATAACCATCATCACAGCCTGCCCCGGCGGCCGCACCACATCCTGGCTGGCGGCCCAGCGACTGGCCCGCGCGGCGCAGCGCCAGGGCCACACGCCGGTCTTCGACAGCGAGGACGACGGCGCCGGCGAGCTGATCATCGTGGCTGCGAGTGGGCCGGTTGATCTGGTGCGTTATGCCGGCCGGGCGTTGTATCGGGCCGAGATGGCCGATGCGCTGGCCGATCCGGATCGCGTGATCGAGCGCGCGCCCGAGGCGGCGCAGCCCTACGACCCGGCCGACGAGCCGGCCGCGGTGGCGGCCCCCGATGCCGAGGCGGCACCTGCCGAGCGCGCGCGCATCGTCGGCGTAACCGCCTGCCCGACGGGTGTGGCGCACACCTTCATGGCGGCGGAGGCGCTGACCCAGGCCGGGCGCGCGATGGGCCACGAGGTGCGCATCGAAACCCAGGGCTCGGTCGGGGCCCAGGATGCGCTGACCGACGAAGAGATCGCGGCCGCCGATATCGTGCTGCTGGCTTGCGACATCGAGGTCGACGATTCGCGCTTCGCCGGCAAGCGGATCTATCGGGCGTCCACGGGTGCTGCACTCAAGCGCGCCAACGCAACGATCGAGGCCGCGCTCGCCGAAGCGGCGGTCGAGTCGGCGGGGGGAACCGAATACGGCGCCTCGGCCAGCAAGCCCAAGGCCAGTTTCAAGGAACGCGGGGTCTACAAGCATCTGCTGACCGGCGTGTCGTTCATGCTGCCGATGGTGGTGGCCGGTGGGCTGTGCATTGCCCTGTCGTTCGTGTTCGGCATTCATGCCGCGGACCAGAAAGGCAGCTTCGCGGCCGCGCTCATGCAGATCGGCGCCGGCTCGGCCTTCAAGCTCATGGTGCCGGTGCTGGCCGGCTATATCGCATATTCGATCGCCGACCGGCCGGGGCTGACCCCGGGCCTGATCGGCGGCTGGCTGGCGACCGATCTCGGCGCCGGCTTCATCGGCGGCATCATCGCCGGCTTCATCGCCGGCTATGCGGCGCTCGCGGTCAAGCGGTTCGTGCCGTTGCCGGCGAGCATCCAGTCGCTCAAGCCGATTCTCATCATCCCGTTGTTGTCGAGCCTGGTGACCGGGCTGGTGATGATCTACGTCATCGGCACGCCAGTGGCCGCCATTCTCGGTGCGCTGACGCACTTCCTCAACTCGATGGACGCCACCAACGCCGTGCTGCTGGGCCTGTTGCTGGGCGGCATGATGTGTTTCGACATGGGCGGGCCGATCAACAAGGCCGCCTATACGTTCGGCGTCGGTCTGCTGTCCACGCACACCTATCTGCCGATGGCCGCCATCATGGCCGGCGGGATGGTGCCGCCGCTGGGCCTCGGCCTGGCCAGTGTGGTGGCCCGGCCTAAGTTCGATACCGCCGAGCGCGAGGGCGGCAAGGCCGCGGTGGTGCTGGGCCTGTGCTTCATCACCGAGGGCGCGATTCCGTTCGCGGCCCGCGATCCGCTGCGCGTAATTCCCTGCTGCGTGACGGGCGGCGCGGTCGCGGGCGGCATGAGCATGTACTTCGGCTGCAAGCTGATGGCGCCGCACGGCGGGTTGTTCGTGTTGCTGATCCCGAACGCCGTGACCCACGCGCTCCTCTATCTCGGCGCGATCGCCGCCGGTTCGCTGGTCACCGGGCTGGTTTATGCGGTGATCAAGCCGCGCCCGGTCGCCGGCGCGGTGTCCGCCGGCAATAACGCCGATCCGCTGGGCCTGGATTCGTCACATGTGGCGTGACGGCGCGTGCGCCAGGTATAGCGGGTCTCGCCACGCCGCAGGGACGGCGGCGAGTACGCCCCCAGGCTGGATCCCGCGCGCTGTTGCCGGCAGCGCAGACGCGGCGTTTGTTTATCGTAAAGCCGGGGCTGTCATGATGCGTGTGCGTTCGCATCAGGGCGAACCGGTAACGGCGAGCGGAGTGGCCGAGGCGCGGCCGGCGTGAGGCCGGGCTTCGCGGCGCCATTGCTTATCGGCCGAGAGGCGCGCTGGCGGTCGGTGCGTAAACCGGATCGTTCGTTGATGGTGCGCATGGATTGAACTTAGTCGGCGGCTCGCAGTCCCACCCATGTCCCCGAACAATCAAGAAAACAAGGCTGCCCGTCGCCGATGCGTATCCTCGTGGTAGAAGATGATCCCGCGATTGCCGAGGGCTTGTGTGCCGGCTTGCGCGACAGCGGTCATGCGGTGGATCACTTGTCGGACGGGCGTGAGGCCCGGCTGGCGCTGCAGGAAAAGACGCACGATTTGCTGGTTCTGGATCTGGGGCTTCCCTACCTGAATGGCGATCGATTACTGCATGAGTTGCGCCAGGATCAGAACCCGCTGGCGGTATTCATCGTCACCGCGCGGGACAACATGGAGGAACGGATACGTATCCTCGATCTCGGTGCCGACGACTATCTGGTCAAGCCATTCGCTTACGTCGAATTCGCGGCCCGGGTGCGCGCGCTGCTGCGCCGCCAGGTCACGCATGGCCGGCCGGAAGTGCAATTGGGGCGATTGCGCCTGGATATCGCGGGCCGGCGGGGCTGGGTCGGGGCTCGCGAGCTCGAGCTTACGGCGCGCGAGTTCGGGTTGCTGTCGGCCCTGGCCGCCCGGCCGGAGCGCCTGATCAGCCGATCACAGCTGATCGAAGCCATATGTGACTGGAACGAGGAGTTGACCGATAACGGGTTGGATATCGCCGTGCATCGCCTGCGGCGCAAGCTGGAAAAATCGGGGGCATCGGTGCGTACGGTGCGCGGGCTCGGCTACATGCTGACAGTCGATGAAGCGTCCGGATGAGTTCGTCGGCACCCGCGGCTACGCGGCGCCCGAGTCTGCGCCGTCGTCTGTTACTGTTTCTGCTGGTTCCGATGCTGATCATTCTGACGGCTGATGCCGTCATCACCTACTTCGTGGCCTTGTCCTATGCCAACCGGGTGCACGACGAGAGTCTCGCGGATGATGCCCAGATATTGGCGACGATGCTTCAGACGCGTTCACTCAATGGCCAGATATCGCCCCAGGCGCGCTTTCTTTTGCAGTTCGATCCCGACGGCCACAACTATTTCGCCATTCGCAGCCCGCAGCAGGGCCTGATCGCCGGCAGCCGCATATTGCCGCCGGTGGCGCCCGTGCCGGAGCCCGGTCAGCCGCCACGGCTGTACGATACTCATATCAAGCACACGGCGTTACGGGCCGCCACGCTGGCCATCGTCGATCCCGGGCACAAGAATCGGGTCCTCGATATCACCCTGGCGCAGACCTTCCGCGGGCGCCGCCAGGTCGCGCGTCAGATCCTGCTGCTCAATATCTCCCTGCAGGTGGCCCTGATCAGCGCCTTGCTGCTCCTGGTGTGGCTCGGGGTTCGATTCGGTCTGCGTGTCATCGATCCGCTGACACGACGGCTCAGTCGTCGCGAACACGATCTGTCGCCGATCGAGGATGATGATGTGCCGGTGGAGCTATTGCCGCTCACGCACACGATCGATGCGTTGTTCGCCCGCTTGCGCGACATCATGGCGCTGCATGAGCGGTTCATCGCGGATGCGGCGCATCAGCTGCGCACGCCCCTGGCCGGGTTGCGGCTTCAGGTGGAGCGGGCGATGCGCTACGCCGACGACCCGCGCGCGCTGAAGGCGCTGGAACACATACAACAACTGACCGGGCGTACCGCCCGGACCTCCGGTCAGCTGTTGGCGCTGACCCGGGCCGAGGCGCGCCCGATGCAGATGGCGCCGGTCGATCTGCGCAAGCTGCTGCCGGAACTGGCCGGGCAGCGCGTTCCGGAGGCGATCGAAAGCCAGATCGACTTCGGTTTCGAAACCACCGACAAGGCGGCCTGGGTCAATGGCGACGCCGTTGCGCTGCAGGAGGCGTTGGATAATCTGATCGACAACGCACTGCGCTACACGCCGCCGCAAGGCACGGTAACCCTGACGCTGACCCCGGATGTGGACGCGCTGTGCGTGCAGATCGACGACAGCGGACCCGGTGTCGATGCCGAAGTATTGCCGCGGCTCGGCGAGCGCTTTTTCCGCGCGCCGAACAATCAGCGCAGCGGGACCGGTCTGGGGCTGGCTATCGTTCGCCACATCGTCATGAAGCACCGCGGGACCGTTCGTTTTGAACGCTCTTCACTGGGCGGGCTCAGCGTGCGACTCTGTTTGCCGCGACTGGCGTCAGCCGGCGCCTCCGCGGCGACGAACGAACGCCACGGCCGGCGCTCATGACATTAAGGAATGTTTGGATGATGGGGTCGATAGCACGCTCCGGTCATTGGTGCGCTGGCCTGGTGGCGACGCTGTTGCTGGCCGGCTGCGTATCCACGCCGGTGCCCAAGCCGGATGTCTCGTTGCCGGCGCATTGGGCCCATGCCGCCAGGCAGGCCGGGACGCCGGAACCCGATTATCATCAATGGTGGCAGGCGTTACACGACCCCGCGCTGAATCAGGTGGTCGACGAGTCCCTGAAGGCCAACCTGAATCTCGCCTCGGCGCTGGAGCGCGTGCGCGCCGCTCGTGCTCTGTATCTGCGCAGCGATGCGCCGTACAAACCGGCATTGAGCATCAACACCGACGACCCGGTCGATCCGGATGCCCGCGCCTCCTATTTTCTGATGGGCTTCGATGCCCACTGGGAGCTGCCGTTTTTCGGTCGTGCCCAGGCCGCGCACAACGTCGCCCAGGGCCATCTCGACGAAGCGGCCGACAAGCTGCGCGAGGTGCGTGTGTCGATGGTGGCCGAGGTCGCGCGCGACTGGATCAACCTGAGTGCGGCGCAGCACAACAGCGCGATCCTCAAGCAGATGATCGATCTACAGCAAAAACGTATCCGGCTGGCGCGGGTGCGCGTGCATCTCGGGCTGGCATCGCCTGCGGTACTGACCGCGCCGTTGCTGAAGAAATCCGATCTGCAAACACAACAACAGAGCGCGCGGCATGCCGCCGTGGCCGCGGCGCAGCAATTGGCCACCCTGACCGGGCGCGATGAGCCCAGGCCGGCGTGGTTGCGTCACGCCACGTTGCCGACGCTACGCGGCTACGAGCCCGTTTCGGTGCCCGCCGATCTGCTGAATACGCGGCCCGGTATCGCCCGGGCCCGGGCCCGGGTCATTCGCGCCGCCGGCCAGCTGGGGCTGGCCAAGGCCAATCGCTATCCGAGTATCGGCCTCGGTGCGTCGCTGGTCGCATCGGCCGACCTGGCCAGCTATCACGCCAGCGGCATCAATGGAATCGGCTCGTTCGGCCCGACGGTCAGTATCCCGCTGTTCGACTGGGGCCTGCGCAAGGCCCGCGCCAACGCGAAGGGGCATCTGCTCAAGGCGGCCTCGCTGGCCTATCGCGAAGCGGTCCTGCAGGGCGTGGCCGATGTCGAGACGAAACTGGACGCGTTGCATAGCACGCAGGGCCGGCTTAAGACCCGAAAGCAGGTTGTCCAGCGCGAGAAAACAGCGGTCGCCCGGGCCCGGACCCGTGCCCGACTGGGGCTCGACAGCCCGGATCAGCATCTTGCGGCCGAATTCAGCTACAACCAGGCACGGCTGCGCCTGATCCACGCGCGGGCGGCGCACGATACGGCCTACGTCGCACTCTACAAGGCGCTCGGCGGGGCCAGCAATCGTTCGATCAAGAGCGCAGGCTGAGCGATGGTCTCACTGGCACGCAAGACCCTGCGCCACGAATGGCGACGCTTCCTGCCGGCGATGCTGGCCGTGGGTTTCGCCACGCTGCTGCAGTTGCTGCAGGCGGCGCTGGTGCTCGGTATCTTCGGCGGCGCGGCGGTTTATGTCTCCGATTCGGACGCCGATATCTGGGTCGGCTACCCGGGCACCCAGAGTGTCGACCAGGGGCGCCCGATTGCCTCGGATATTGCGTCATTGCTGGAGATGAATCCGCAGATCAAGTCCGTCGAACCGTTTTATCTGCTTGATGGCGACTGGCGCGGCGGACACGATACCGGTGGCGTCTCGGTCTTTGTTTCGGGCGTTTCCACCCGGCCCGGGGCGATGATGTTTTCTCGCGTTTTGACACCGGCGGTACGGGCCCGGCTGGCTTATCCGGAGTCGGTCGTCGTGGACCCCGCCGATTTACAGAAATTGGGCGTGCAGGTGGGCGATACCGCCAGCGTGAATGGCCACCTGGTGCGCGTGGTCGGTACGGCCCGCGGCCTGCGGGCCCTGGGCGGCGCCAATATCGTGACCTCGGTGCAGACCGCGCGCCTGCTGGACCCGTCGTCCAGCGAGAGCGGTGGGCCGACGTACCTTGTCGCGCGGCTACGCCATCCCGGGGATGCGCCTGCGGTCGTGGCCCAGTTGAACGGGCATACCGGATTCGGCCGCTATCAGGCCTGGACTGCGTCGGAATTCGCTCGGCTTTCGATCCTGTTCTGGTTGTTCAACACCGGCGCCGGCGCCGGCGTGCTGTTTCTTGCGGTCATCGTGTTTGCGGTGGGGGCCATCATCACCAGCCAGGCGCTGATGGCCGCGGTGGCGGCCTCGGTCAATGAATACGCCACGCTCAATGCCCTGGGGGTCGGCAAGCGTGCCCTGCGCTGGGTCGTCCTGGAGCAGGCCTTCTGGGTCGGGGCCTGTGGTGTCGTGCTGGCCAGCGTACTGGCGGCCCTGCTGATCTGGCTGGCGCATAGCGAGAACGTACCGGTGGCCATGCAGCCATCCGTGGCCGCGGGGTGCCTCGGGCTCGTCATGGCGTTGGTGGCGGTGTCCGGGTTGATCGCGATGCGCAGTATCCGGCGCGCCGATCCTGCCACGCTTCTGAGGTGAGTCGATGTCCCGATTGAATCCAGAAATCGACGACGGTGTGACGCTCGTTGCAGAAAATCTGACCAAGTCCTTTACCTCGGGCCGGCTGACCACGCGTATTCTGAATGACTTGTCGGTGGCGATCCGGGCGGGCGCGCTGACGCTCATTTCGGGGCCGTCCGGCTGCGGCAAGAGTACGCTGCTGTCGATTCTCAGCGGGCTGCAGGCGCCGGATCAGGGGCGCGTGCTGGCGCTTTCCGAGCCATTGCAGGAAATGGACCCGAAGCATGTAGAGGCCTTTCGTCTGCACCACACCGGGTTCGTATTCCAGGGATTCAACCTGTTCCCGGCCCTGACGGCACGCGAACAGGTACAACTGCCGCTGCAGTATCTTGATCTGTCATCACGCGAGATTACGCGCCGCGTCGACGAGGCGCTCGACGAGATGGGTATGGCGCACCGCCAGAATCTGCGCCCGGCCGAGCTTTCCGGCGGTGAAAAACAGCGCGTCGCGATCGCCCGGGCCTTGGCGAAATCACCCGCGCTGCTGTTCGCCGACGAGCCGACCAGCGCGCTGGACGCCGCCAATGGCCAGGCCGTGATCGATCTGCTGCATCGCATTGCCCGGAAACACGGCACTACGGTGTTGTGCGTCAGCCACGATCCACGGCTGATCAGCCATGCCGATCGGGTGTTGACCATGGAGGACGGGCGCATTCTCAACGATTCATGGGGCGAGGCCGAATGAGGCCGCCACGAGGGGGCATGTTCATGGCGAACAATCGATATGCGGGGCGCACGCGCTACGCGGCGCTGCTGCTGGCTGTATTGCTGCTCACTGCGGCCATTGCGGTGGCAACAGCCGCCGACCACGGCTCGGCCAAGCCGGGGGCAAAGTCCGGCAACAGTCACTATGCCGCGGTGGCCCGCGGTCGTATCGATGTCGAAGGCGGGCTGTTGGAGCTGCATGTGCCGGTGTCGGGCGGCGTAGAGGCGGTGACGGTGCACGCGGGCGACCGGGTCGAAAAAGGCCAGGTGCTGGCCCGCCTGGATGCGCACGTCGCGCAGGCCCGGGTTCAGATCGCCCAGGGCAAGTTGTCGCAAGCACGGAGCCAGAGCCATATTCTCGCGGATCGGCTGAAAGCGGCGCGCCGCCGGGCCGGCACCCTGCGTTCGGCGGCCCGTGCCGGTGCCGGGTCGACGCACGACGCCGACGCCGCAGCCGGGAAAGTGCATGATCTCAAATGGCAGCTCGACAGCGCGCGCGCCGGGATCGATATTGCCCAGGGCAAACTGGCGATTGCCCGGCGGCGGCTGGTCCAGCACCGGATCAAAGCGCCGGTCGCGGGTCGTATCGTGCAGGTCCATATTCATGCGGGCGACCACGTGGCGGCCGACGCCGGTCCCGCATTCGAGTTGTTGCCCGATCGCGCGCGCATCGTACGCGCCGAGTTGAACCAGGAATACGTAGGCGCCGTGCACAAGGGGATGTCGGCCCAGGTGGTGCTCGACGATGCCGGCCAGACCCCGCTCGGCAGCGCGCATATCGTGCGTGTCGGCGACGTATTCCATAAGCCCACGCTGGATAACGACCCGGGTCAGAACGCCGGGATACGCACCGTGCTGTGCGTACTCGCCTTCGACAAACCGTCGCACCGGCGTATTGGTCAGCGGGTGCTGGTACGCATTCTGCCCGGCGGGTCGCAGCCGACGCATGATACCGCCAAGGCTCCGGTGAAAGGCTCCTGAAACCCGTTGCTGGCATGCTGATGACGATCGATTGCGCGCATGGCGCCTGATTCGAGGATTGAGCCTGTAGATGACCCCCAATGTCGAGTTTTGCTTCCCCGGAGACAGTCGCGGGGTGCTTCTGATCCATGGCCTGACCGGCACCCCCCAGGAAATGCGGATCCTGGGCAAGGGGCTGAACAATCGGGGCTTTACCACACGCGGCGTTCAGCTGGCCGGGCATTGCGGCAGCGTCGACGATCTGCTGGCCACGGGTTGGCCGGACTGGTACCGCAGTGTGGAGGCGGCCGCGCGCGAGATGCGCGATTCGGTCGAGCATCTGTTTGTCGCCGGCTTGTCGATGGGCGCCTTGCTGGCGCTGCGGCTGGCCGAGGAACAGCCGGGCTGGGTCGATGGCGTGGGCGTGCTGGGCGCGACGTTTCGCTACGATGGCTGGAGCCTGCCGGCGCTGAACCGACTGGCGTTTCTGCTGCCCATGCTCAAGCGTCTAGGGATAGGCCGTGATCGCATGTTCATGGAGCAGCCGCCGTATGGTTTGCGCGACGAGAACCTGCGGCGCCAGATCAGCCAGGCCATGGCCAGCGGCGACAGTTCAGCGGCCGGCTTGCCGGGTAACCCCTGGCATTCGCTGGCCGAGCTTTATCTGCTGTCGCGTCGGGTTCGGCGTGATCTGGCTCGGGTGGCCGCGCCCTGCCTGATCGCGCACGCGACCGAGGACGATATCGCCTCGCGCTGGAACGCCGAACTGGTGGCACAGCACGTCGGCGGGCCATCGGAGTTTCTCTGGCTTGAAGACAGTTATCACATGATCACCATCGATCGTGAGCGCCGTCGCTTGATCACGGGCGCGGCGGATTTCTTCAACCGTACGATCGACAACGCGACCGCGCTGGAGAACGCGGCGTGATCGATGGCATGGCATCGCGCTCCGTGCCCCGGTCGAGCCCATGACGCCGACCGTTCTGCTGCTCTGGCTGATCGTGGAACTGTTCGATACCACCGGCCAGCTGACCTTCAAGGCCGCGGCCAGTCATGGGATCGAGGGCGATGGCCTGGCGCACTGGCGGCATATGCTGGTGCGGCCGTGGATCTGGCTCGGCGGGGCCTGCTATGTGTTCGAGTTTCTGGCCTGGATCGCGTTTCTGTCGCTGATACCGCTGGGCCGGGGCATTCTGCTCGGCTCGATCAACATCGTGGCGATCATGCTGGCCGGCCGTCTTCTGTTCGGTGAGCGTCTGACCCGGCTGCGCGTGCTGGGTATTGCATTGGTCGCGCTCGGCGTGGCGATTGTCGGGGCCGGCACATGAAGCGTTTTTATCTCATCGGATTCGCGGTTCTGCTGAGTTTCGACACCCTGGCGCAGCTCAGCTTCAAATACGCCGGCGACCGTGCGTTGCCGGTACAGGCCAATCTGGCGTGGCTGGAACGCGTATTCACGCAACCCTGGGTCTATGGCGCGGTCATCGGTTACATCGGCGCTTTTTTCACCTGGATGACGCTGCTGCGGCGGGCCCCGATCGGCCCCGCGTTCGCCGCATCGCATCTCGAGGTGGTCAGCGTGCTGCTGCTTTCGGTCCCGATCTTCGGCGAATCCATCGGCTGGAGTCAGGCGCTCGGCGCTGTGGCGATCGTCGCCGGCATCGTTTGTCTGGCGCTGAGCGAACCCGATAGCGCCGGGCATTAAGAGCCTATTGGATAGGCTCTGACTGAGCGCGGCCGCGTCATCGGTGCCCGCTATGCCGGATCGGGGCGCCAGGCGGCCTGTATCCGTTGCAGCAGACGCCGGTTCAGGGCGTGTTGTGTCTCTTGCCAGTCGGCGAGCTGGTCGGCCGGCACCTCGCATTGCTGGTCGAGCGACGACAGCAGGCGTTTCCACCATTGACGATAGTGCGCGACCGAGACTTCCCCGGTGATATCGCAGCCGACGATACGTCCGCGCAGCGCTTGCAGCGCCGCGGTCAACTGCGACTCGCGCATCAGGCCCTGGTCCCAGTTGGTCCGTGCATCCTCGACACTCAGCACATCCTTGTCGATGGACAGGTAGATCGGCGAGCGGTCGCGGGCCATGTGTTCGGCAAACGCCCGGTGCAGCGTCTCGATGTCGTCGAAACTTGAAAATGCATGGCCCAGTCCCAGCCGCCGCGCCCAGGCGACGTCGACGCCCGTGGACCAATAGCGCAAACGCTTCGAATACAGCGGTCGCAGATAATTCTCCCAGGCATGACCGAGGCCGATGTCCGGGGATGTGATGCCGACCACATGTACCTGGCGCACGCCCGGCAGCGCCAACGCCCGGCGGACCCAGGAGCCGCAATGGATTCCGAACGGAAAGCGCATGTTGTCCGGATGATTGTCGAATACGACGACATCCAGGCCCGGTAGCCGGGCACTGGTTCGTTCGATCAATGGCAGGCTCAGGTGATGGAAATCGCCGCTGCCGATGAAGACCGGGCCGGCATCCCGCGGCATCTTGCCGGCGAGCTCGCGGCCGAAGCCCCGTAACGCGCGGCGGCTGCAGGCGAACCGCAGGCGTTCCGTCCAGCCGTCGAGCGCAATCCGGATGCCGCGCTCAAGCGGGCCGATCGACCCATCGAGATCAAGTGCGATGGGATACATGGGCGGTGCGCTGTTCATACCATTGTCGGTCGCTTTCGAAATACGGCGCCAGGCGGCGCAATATCGCGCGCAGCAGGCGGTTGCGCGGCCGTACCGCATGTCGTGTGAAGGTGAAGTGGGCGCCGAGATGCGACTTGACCTCCGGGTCGGTCCAGCCGGCGATGTAATGCGTCAGGCCGCGCTCGCGGGCATAGCTCAGATTGTGCATCCAGCTTACCGCGTAGAGATTGTGATCGCGCGCGGCCGGGTAGTCGAAGCCGACATACTTGTCGACCAGCCCGCCGGCATGCTCGAAGCACAGGTTCCAGCCGATCATCTGCTGCTGGTGACGATAGACGAACATCACGCCGCCATTGTCGGCATCTTCGAAAACGGCGCGAAAGAAGCTCGCGTCGAGGTGGTCGAAGTGTACTTCGCTCTGGGCGTAGACCTGCTCGTACAGGGCGATGCAGGCATCCTGCAGGGCGGGGTCGAGCAGTTCGGCGCCACCGGTATGCAACGCCTGTACCTCCAACTGATCGCGTGATCGCAGCTTGCGCCGGATATTGCGCCGCGCCCCGCGTGACAGGCGCTTCAGATAGGTGTCTTCGCTATCGAAATCGATCGGCACCCAGGCCAGGGCCTGACCTTCCACGATGACGAAGCCGGCCGCCTCGCAGGCCTTCACGAAGTCGTCGACGAACGCGTTGGCGTCTGCGTCCAGCAGTGGCGAAGCCTGCGGCAGATCCTTGACGATGAGAAATGGCCATGACTTGCGGTTTGCCGCCACCAGTTCCCGGGCCAGGGCAGGGGCGTCGCCGCCGGCGGGCAACCAGGCGTATTCGCTGACGGTTGCACCGGCAAAGAGCGTGCGCGGTTGTAGCCAACGCCGCCAATAGCGAAACAGCGGCAGTTTTTCCATGCGACGACGAAATGCCGGCTCGGCGGTGGTGAGCAGATCGAATCGGGTGGAAAAGACGGGCATTGCCCGGGGGCCCGCGCCTGCGGCAAATCCGGTCGGTGGATGGGCCTGAAAATGGCGGACCAGTGAGGCGGGCTCCAACTGCCCGATGAAAGGTCGCGGCAAGGTTCGTCTCCTACGCTGTGGAACGGGTTCGGGGCTTTCGCGCTGGCGGCATACGTCGGGCGCGCGACCGCGGGCGGATTCCATACGTGCCTGGGAGCAACAAGATGTCGGCGACAGTCCAGACCGAGATTCTCCAGATCATCGCGGCCCACACCGACGTCGGCCCCGATGACATCGGACTCGATGCCACCCTCGACGATCTCGGCATCGCTTCGAT
Organism: Salinisphaera sp. SWV1; assembly: GCF_052044155.1. NCBI lineage: Bacteria > Pseudomonadati > Pseudomonadota > Gammaproteobacteria > Salinisphaerales > Salinisphaeraceae > Salinisphaera > Salinisphaera sp. SWV1. The sequence goes on along the minus strand of NZ_JBQDYE010000029.1, from coordinate 27,198 downwards.
GGAAGCCATCGAAATCCTGTTCGATCTCGAAGAGCACTTCGATATCACCTTGCCCGAGCGCGATCCGAACTTCGATACCGGCACGGTCCGCGGGCTGATCGACGTGGTCACGGCCGAACTGGCCGGCGCGGCGGCAAAGTCGACGGGAAACTGATCCTTGAGCGACTCAGCGTCATCCCGGACCCAGCGCATGCATCGTGTCGTGATCACCGGCATGGGAGCGGTCAGCGCGCTCGGCCTCGGAGCCGACCCGCTCTGGCGCGCCATGGTGGAAGGCCGCAGTGGCATTCGTCCCCTGCAGTCGCCGGCGGAGAATGTCAGCTTACGCATGAAGGTTGCGGCACAGCTGGAAGACTTCGATCCGAGCGTTCATTTTGAAAGCGGCCAACTGAGCCTGCTCGACCGGGTCTCGCAACTGGCACTTTTGGCCGCCCGCGAGGCGGTCGCGCAATCGGGGCTCGATTTCGCCGCGAATGAAGCGCTTTGCAGGCGTGCGGCTACCGTCGTGGGCACCGGCGTGGGCGGCGAGTTTTCGCGCGACGAACAGAGCCAGCGTCTTTATCGCGACAATTCGACCCGTATTCATCCGCTGTCGATCGTGCGCTTGATGCCCAATGCACCGGCGAGCCAGATCAGTATCGAGCACGGCCTGGCCGGCCCGGCCTTCGGTGTCGTCAGCGCCTGCGCATCGTCCAACCATGCGGTGACCCAGGCGGCCACGATGCTGCGTTGCGGCCTGGCCGATGTCGCGCTGGCCGGGGGCACCGACTCTTGTCTCAGCCTGTCGGGCATACGCGGCTGGGAGGCGATGCGCGTGGTGGCGGACGATACCTGTCGCCCGTTCTGCAAGCAGCGTCGCGGGCTGGTGCTGGCCGAAGGCGCCGGGATCTGTGTTCTCGAAACGCTGGCGCATGCGCAGCAGCGGGGCGCCACGATTCTGGCCGAACTGGCCGGTTTCGGCATGAGCGCCGATGCCGGCGACATCGTGGCGCCCTCGGCACAGGGCGCCATGCGTGCCATGCAGTCGGCACTCGACGATGCGGGCCTGCAGCCCGCACAGGTCGGCTACATCAATGCGCACGGCACCGGCACGATGGCCAACGACGCCACCGAGACGCGCGCTATCCACGCGGTATTCGGCGAGCACGCCGCGCGTCTTGCCGTGTCCTCGACCAAGGGGGTGCACGGCCACGCCCTGGGCGCGTCCGGTGCGCTGGAACTGGTCGCGGCACTGGGGGTGCTGCGACAGGATCTGATTCCGCCCACGGCCAATTTTCTCGATCCCGATCCGGCCTGCGATCTCGATTACGTGCCCAATGTCGCGCGGGAACAACGTGTCGACACGTTGTTGTCCAACTCGTTCGCCTTTGGCGGGCTCAATGCGGTACTCGCGCTGCGTCGCTTCCAAAGCTGACGGGGCCGCCCCGAAGGCGGCCCCGTCGAAACCGGAATGCGGCGAACGCTGGATCGTGAATATCGCTTCCGGCATCGGCCAAAGCGCCGCTCAGGCGGCGCGCTTGGCGCGGGTCAGCAGTTGATCGATCAGGGCGATGCCGAGGTCGATCTCCTCGGTGCTGATATGCAGCGAGGGCGCCAGCGTAATCACGTTCTTGTAATAGCCGCCGATGTCCAGCACCAGGCCCAGTTTGCGACCGTTGTGCTCCAGATCGCCGGCCAGGCCGATGTCGACCATGCGATCGACCAGCGCCTTGTTGGGCGTGAAGCCGTCCTCGGCGCAGATCTCGCAGCGCAGGGCCAGGCCCAGGCCATCGACGTCGCCGATCTCCTTGTGGCGCTTTTGCAAGTCCTGCAGGCCTTCCAGGAAGTGCGCGCCCTTGGCCATGACCATGGCCTCGTAGTCGGTCTCGTGCATCATCTTCATGGCCTCCAGGCCCACCGCGGTGCCCAGCGGATTGGCGTTGAAGGTCGAATGCGTGGAGCCGGGCGGGAATACCTCGGGGTTGATCAGCTCTTCGCGCGCCCACAGGCCCGACAGCGGGTTCAGGCCGTTGGTCAGCGCCTTGCCGAACACGATCATGTCCGGCGTGACGCCGAAGTGCTCGATCGACCACAGCTTGCCGGTGCGATAGAAACCCATCTGGATTTCGTCGCAGACCATCAGGATGCCGTACTGGTCCAGCACCTTCTTCAGGCCCTGGAAGTAGTTCATCGGCGGCATGATGTAACCGCCGGTACCCTGCAGCGGCTCGACGTAGAATGCGGCATATTCGCACTCGCCGACCTTCGGGTCCCACACGCCGTGGTACTCGGTTTCGAACAGGCGGGCGAACTCGGCCACCAGGTGCTCGCCGTACTCTTCCTTGCCCATGCCCTTGGGGCGACGGAACGGGTACGGATACGGCAGGAACATCGCGCGCTCGCCGAAGTGGCCGTAGCGGCGGCGGTAGCGGTAGCTCGACGTGATCGCCGAGGCGCCGAGGGTGCGGCCGTGATAGCCGCCCTCGAAGGCGAACATCAGGCTCTTGCCGCCGGTGTAGTTGCGCACGATCTTGAGCGAATCCTCGATCGCCTGCGCGCCGCCCACGTTGAAGTGCACGCGCCCGGGCAGGCCGAACTTGCGCTCGGCGTCGACGGCGATGGTCTTGGCCAGCTCGATCTTCTCGCGATGCAGATACTGACTGGCAACCTGCGGCAGATGATCGATCTGGCGCTTGAGCGCGTCGTTGAGGCGCGGGTTGGCGTAACCGAAGTTGACCGCCGAATACCACATCTGCAGGTCGAGGTACGGGGTGCCGGAGGAGTCGTACATATAGCTGCCTTCGCAGCCTTCGAACAGTTTCGGCGGGTCGGTGTAGTGGACGGTGTCGCCGAACGAGCAGTACCGGGCCTCGTCGGCCAGCAAGGCTTCATCCGTGGCCTCGATGCCGATGGCATCCGTGTTCAAAACGCTACTCATAGCCATTTGCCTTCGCAGGGGGAAGTTTCAGGAAAAGACGGTCGCCAGGCCGGCCAATTCGGGCAGGCGCGGCAACAGCCGCCGTGCATCGCGCAGATCGCTGATCGATGAATGGGGGATGCCCTTGGTGCGACAGTGTTCGATCAGGCGGTCCTTGGCGAACACGTAGTCGGCGGTGCCCGCGACACAGAAATCCGATCGGCCGTCGCCAATGAGAAGTGTCGGGGCCTGATCCGTGGCGATGCGGCATTTACAGGTGCCGCTGGCCGCGGCGCAGGCCGGACTCGCGAACGGCGAGCGCATCGACCAGCCGCGGTCGCCGTCGTGCAGCAGTTGATTGGCGCGAATCGGCAGGTGATCCAGGCCATAGCCGGCGAGAATGCGGCGGATGGCATAGTCCAGGCCGTCGCTGACCACGGTCACGGACATGCCCATGCGCACGGCATCGGCGATGAATGCCGGGAATGCCGGGTCGATGATCATGCTGTCGAGCAATGCATCGACGGCCTGCTGCGGCGCATCGATCAGGGCCACCTGGGCCGTCATGCATTCACGCGAGCCGATGCGGCCCGCACGCCAATCCGCTTCGATGCGCATCCACTCGGCTGGCGCGAATTTCGTCAACAAGGCATCGGTGACATCATCCACGGCGATCGTGCCGTCGAAATCACACAGGATCATGCAATCGCGCAAGAAGCACTCCGGCTTTAAGCTTTAACTGGGCGTCAGGCTATCGACGTTTTCTTTCGGCGCCCTTTCCGGCCTCGGCCGGCGGCGGGCATCGATGCGCCAATCGTCGGGCCCGTGCGCCCGGCGTACAGGACCGGGGCGCCAGGATGGCACCGAATCCGCAGCGCCACGCGCATGCGGCGCGCCGACCGCCGAACGCTTTTCTGGCCGGTCGAGCTGGCGCATATTGGGCGGGTTGATTATTCGTTCCTGATGGAGAGTCCCCATGGCTTATGTGCAAATCGGCACCGAAAACACGGCCCCGATCGAGCTGTACTACGAGGATGTCGGCGCCGGTCGCCCGGTCGTGCTCATTCATGGCTGGCCGTTGTCGGGCCGGTCCTGGGAAAACCAGGTGCGGTCACTGGTCGAGGCCGGCTATCGCGTGATCACCTACGATCGGCGCGGCTTCGGCCAGTCGTCCCAGCCATGGGAGGGCTACGATTACGACAGCCTTGCGGCGGATCTGCATGCACTGATGGAGAGGCTGGACCTGCACGACGCCACCCTGGTCGGGTTTTCCATGGGCGGCGGCGAAGTCGCGCGTTATCTCGGCACCTACGGCAGCTCGCGGATTGCCGGGGCGGTGTTCGCCGCGGCCGTGCCGCCGTATCTGTACCGCAGCGACGACAATCCGCAAGGCGGCCTGGACGAGGCCACCATCGCGCAGTTCGAGGCCGGTGTGACCGGCGACCGGCTAGCCTTCATGGAGGAATTCTCGTCGAATTTCTTTTCCACCGAAGAGGGCGGCCTGCTGGTCAGTGAAGCCGCCCGCATCTATCACCGCAATCTGGCCTGGGGCGCTTCGGCCAAGGGCACGCTGGACTGCATCGCGGCCTTCGGGCGCACCGACTTCCGCGCCGATCTGGAACGGATCGATGTGCCGACGCTGGTCATTCACGGCGATGCCGATGCCATCGTGCCGCTGGAGGTTTCGGGCAAGCGCACCGCCGAGAGCATTCCGGATGCCTCGCTGGTGGTCATTCAGGGCGGGCCGCACGGCATCAACGCCACGCATGCCGACGAGTTCAACCAGGCATTGATCGAGTTTCTCGATTAATTCGCACCCGGCCCGTCGGGCAGGGTGCCCGGACGGGCTCGGCATCGAACCGGAACCAACCGATGAACAAACTAATTCGGGGTGTCGTGGGCGTGGGGCTGGTCGCCGCCGGCTTGAGCGGTTGTCAGCAAAGCGCCGTCGGCAGTAACGCTACCGGCCTGGATCAGGACAAGTTGTGCCAGGTCGATACCTGGAAACCGGTGACGGTCGCCCACAGCTGCAAGGCCGGCCAGAAAGTGCTGTTCCGCCCGGACAAATCCGCCGCCGACGATGCGCCCGTGCTGTTTGCCGCCGCCAATTGCGATATGCGGTATTCGGTGGCGGTGACCCCGGTGGGCGCGACCTGTATCTACAAGCCGATCCGCTCGGCCGGGAAGATGGCGGCAGCCAAGGCCGACAAAGGTCACGGCTCGTGAACGACACCTAGACGCCGCGCATGAAAAAACCGGCGCCCACGACGGGCGCCGGTTTGCCGGCCGCGCTGGCCGGGCGGATCGAGCGGCTTACGCCGCCTTGTTTTTCAGCGACGCCATGTCGATGACGAAGCGATAGCGGACATCGCCATCCTTCATGCGTTCGAAGGCTTCGTTGATGTAGTCCATGTCGATCATTTCGACATCACAGGTGATGCCTTTTTGTGCGCAGAAATCCAGCACTTCCTGGGTTTCCGGCATGCCACCGATCAACGAGCCGCCGACCACGCGGCGCTTGAACACCAGATTCATGCCGGTGATGGCCGGTTCGATCGGATCCATCAGGCCGACCAGAATATGCGTGCCGTCGTACTTCAACGTGCCCAGATAGGGATCGATCGGATGCTGTACCGGCACGGTGTCGAGCATGAAATCGAAGGTTTCGGCCACCGCGTTCATCTGTGCGTCGTCGGTCGAGACCACGACATGATCGGCGCCATTGGACTTGGCCTCGGCCACCTTGGATTCGGAACGGGTGAACACGGTCACTTCTGCGCCCAGCGCCTTGGCGAGCTTGACGCCCATGTGGCCCAGGCCGCCCATGCCGATCACGCCGACCTTGTCGCCGGCCTTGACGCCGTAGTGCTTGAGCGGGGAGTAGGTCGTGATGCCGGCGCACATGATCGGTGCCGCCGATTTGAGATCGATGCCGTCGGGCATCCTGACCACGAAACGCTCGGACACGACCACAAAGGTGGAATACCCGCCCTGCGTCATGCTGCCGTCGTGGCGATCCTCACTGCCATAGGTCATGGTGAAGCCGTTGAGGCAATACTGTTCCAGGCCGTCGTGACAGGCATCGCATTCGCGGCAGGAGTCGACCATGCAGCCGACGCCGACCAGATCGCCCTCGGCGTAGTGCTTCACCTCGGGGCCGACGTGGGTCACCCGGCCCACGATCTCGTGGCCCGGCACGATCGGGAATTCGGTGAAACCCCAGTCGTTCCTGGCGAAATGCAGATCGGAATGACAGACGCCGCAGTAGAGGATCTCGATCGAGACATCGTCCGGGCGCGGGTCGCGCCGCTCGAGGTGCCAGTGTTCAAGTGGTTTGTCGGCGGCGTGGGCCGCGTAGGCTTGGGTCTCGGTAGGCATGAAGCTTCCTTGTGATGGCAAAGAGTGCAGGCGTCGGCCTGCCGTCGGCGTCTTAGATTGGTCCGGCAGCGGCTTGAAACCATAGGCATTCATGGCTTGTTTATGCCCGAAACTATGAGCCGCGGGGGCATGACACGGGAAAACTACGCGATTCCGTGCACAATCGTATTTCGGTTCAACAGTGCAGCAGTGTAATGACCGATCCGATGACAAAGGCCGGCCCGACAGACCTTCAGCGAATGGCGCGCATGATCGAGCGCCACGTATGCCATGACGGTTTCAACGATACCGCCCTGCATGCGTTGTCGCTGGTCGCTTCGCATTGTCATCGACAACGCGAGCCGATCGTGTACGAACCTGGCCTGATCTTCATTGTTCAGGGCGAAAAAACCGGCTTCATCGACGATCGCGTGATCCGTTACGGGGCCGGCCATTATCTGGTTCAGGCCATCCCGCTCCCGTTCGAATGCGAAACCGCCGGATCGGCCGATGCGCCATTGCTGGGCGCGGCCCTGCGAATCGCCCCGGAATTACTGGCCGAACTCGCCGGGGCCGTGAGCCCGGCAGAGTCCGGACGCGGCGCGGCGCGGGTCGAGGATACCCTGCCCATGGCGGCGGTGACGCTCGACGGCGCCATCGGGAATGCGCTGGAGCGGTTGCTGGCCTGTCTGGAGGATCCGTCGGCCGCGCGCGCGCTGGGCCAGGCGCGGATCCGCGAAGTGATCTTCGCGGCGTTGCGTGGGCCCCAGGGCCATCTGCTGCGTCAACTGCTGCAATCCCAGGGGGTCTACGCGCGCATCGGCGGCGCCATCGAGCTGCTGCGTGCCGAGTATGCCTCGCCGCTATCGGTCCCCGCGCTGGCGGCCCGGGCGCACATGAGCGTGTCGAGCTTCCATGCCCACTTCAAGCAGCTCACGCGGATCTCGCCGTTGCAATATCAAAAGCGCATCCGCCTGCTCAAGGCCCGCGACCTGCTGGTGCAGAACGCCGCCAACGTCAGCGGCGCGGCGAGTGCCGTGGGCTATCAGAGCGCATCTCAGTTCTCGCGCGAGTACAAGCGCTACTTCGGGGTGGCGCCGACGCATGACCACGGGCTCGGCGTCGACTCCGTGGACGAATCGCTGGCGTCTTGAGGCTCAATCGCGCGGCAAGTCCCGGCCGCGCATGGCCTTGAGCCGGCCCCGTTGCTTTTTTTCATCGGTCCGTTTGCGCCGCGCGGATTTTGACGGCCGCGTCGGACGGCGTTTCTTGGGAGTCTGCCCGGCGGCGGCCACGATCGTGGCCAGGCGCTGGCGCGCGTCCTCGAGGTTGGCCTCGCGGCTGCGATACTGCTGGGCCTTGATCACGATGATGCCGTCGCGCGTAATGCGTTGATCGCTGCCCGCGCGGGCCATCAGCCGGGTCTTGTAGACCTCGGGCAGCGACGAGCCCGGAATGGCGAACCGCAGATGCACGGCCGAATTGGTCTTGTTGACCTTCTGCCCGCCAGCGCCCTGGGCGCGTACCGCCTGCCATTCGATTTCGTGTTCCTCCAGAACGACGGTGTTGGAGATCCGCAGCATCGGGGTGATCCGCGTGTGTGCATGGTGTCATCGTCGGTCAGCGCGGCGATTACGGCAAGCCGGGTATGCGAGACCAGCCGAGGGTGCATCCATTCGCGCAGAAACTGTATAAATAGCCAGTATGGAAACGATCCGGAAACTGGCGATCCTCGCGGACGCCGCCAAGTATGATGCCTCCTGTGCCTCCAGCGGTACGGTGTCGCGTTCGTCGCGCGGCGGGCGCGGCGTCGGCTCGGCCGAGGGCTCGGGTATCTGTCATGCCTATGCGCCGGACGGGCGCTGCATCTCGCTGCTCAAGATCCTGCTGACCAATTTCTGCATCTACGAGTGCAGCTATTGCATCAACCGCAATTCGTCGAACGTGCAACGGGCGCGATTCTCGACCGCGGAAGTGGTCAACCTGACGCTGGATTTCTACCAGCGCAATTACATCGAGGGGCTGTTTCTGTCCTCGGGCGTGATCCAGACCGCCGACTACACCATGGCCCGGCTCGTCGAGGTGGCGCGCAGCCTGCGTGTCGATCACGATTTTCGGGGTTATATCCATCTCAAGACCATCCCGGATGCCGACGGCGGGCTGCTGGCCGAGGCGGGCCAATACGCCGATCGCCTGTCGATCAACGTGGAGCTGCCCACGCCGGCGGCCCTGCACGATCTGGCGCCGGAGAAGGATCACCGCACCATCAAGCTGTCGATGGCGCGTATCCGGTCTCGTCAGGACGAGCAGGCCGAGGCGCGGCGGGCCGCCCGACGCATCACCAACGCGCGGCCGACGCCGGCGCCGATCGAACGCTTCGCGCCGGCTGGGCAGTCGACGCAGATGATCATCGGCGCGGAGCCGTCCACGGATGCCGCCATTCTGTCGACTACGGCCGATTTGTACGCGTCCTATCGGCTCAAACGTGTCTATTTTTCGGCGTTTTCGCCGATCCCGGATGCCTCGGCCAAGTTGCCGGCACGGCGTACGTCGCTGATGCGTGAGCATCGGCTGTATCAATCCGACTGGCTGATCCGGTTCTATGGTTATCGCCACGACGAAATCACCGCCGGCGGCGACGATGCGGCCGCGGCCGGCATGCTGGATCTGGAGGTCGACCCCAAGCTTGCCTGGGCGTTGCGCAACCGGGCTTATTTTCCGGTGAACCTGAATCGGGACGACCGCGAACGACTGTTGCGCGTGCCCGGCCTCGGGGTGAAATCGGTCAACCGTATTCTGGCCATGCGGCGCTGGCAGAAGGTGCGGCTCGAGGATCTGGTCGCGCTCAAGGCCGGAGTGAAAAAAGCCATGCCGTTCGTGATCTGTGCCAATCATCATCCGGGGGTGGGCGAGGTGAGCAGCGCGTTACTGCGGTCGCGGTTTGCGCCGGCCGCGACCGCGCAGCACAGTTTCGATTTCTAGGTCTGTCGAAGAGAGCCCGTTCATGCAGCAACCGACCGTCTGTGTTCTGACCGGCGATATCGTGAAGTCATCGGCGCTATCCGATGATGGCCTGGATACCGTCATGGCGGCGCTCGCCGATCTGGCAACGATCATCGGCACATGGCCGGGCGAGTCCGGCGTTTGCTACGAGCGTTTCCGCGGCGACGGCTGGCAGCTGCTCATCAACCGCCCGGCGCATGCCTTGCGTGCCTGCCTGTTCGCGCGTGCGGCCGTGCGCCGCGTGAGTGACCGGGGCGAGACGCGCATCGGCGTCGGCGTGGGCGCGGCGACAGCGGCCGCGACGTTGGCCGAGTCCTCGGGCGCGGCTTTCGAGCTGTCCGGGCACGGGTTGGAGCAGCTGGGTGTGCACCAACTCTGGCGGATTGAAGGGCAACGCGCCTCACCCGGCGAAAATGCGTTGACGCGGGCGCTGTTTGCCGTCTGCGACGAACGTTCGCGCCATTGGACCGGCCGTCAGGCGGATATCTTCATGCGGCTGGCGGCACCCGACGCGCCCCCGATGGCCGAGGTGGCCGAGGTGTTGTCGGTTCAACCGCAGACCGTGCAAACGCACTTCGCACGCGCCGGCGGGCATGCGCTGCTCGAAGCCATCGAGGCATTCGAATCGGTTGAACGCGATGCATGAGCCGCAAAAAAAGAACAGCCGTATTCGGCTGATTATTAATAAACAGCTTAATACGGCTGTTATTTCGATGCTGCGCCGGCGCGGCGAGGGGGGCGGCTCGTGATGCTCGAAACGTTGATCGCTTTGCTGTTTGCCCACGTGGCCGCCGATTTTGTCGCCCAGACACGCTGGATGATCGCGGCCAAGCGACAACCGGCTGTGTTCACGCTGCATATCTTTTGGGTGGGCGCGTTCTCGGTGCTCGCCCTTGGCGCCGCGTCGCTCGGCGCGTGGGCGGCGGTGGCGCTGGTCGTCGCCTCGCATGCCGCGCTCGACGCCGTGAAGATCCAGCCGCCCGTCGAGGCGCGGGCGGCCGCGGCGCCGTTCGGGCCGCTGCAGTTGTTCGCGATCGACCAGGTCGGCCATCTGCTGTTCATAGGGCTCGCCAGCCTGCTCTGGCCGCAGGCCTTCGCGCAGGGTTTCTGGACCGTCCTGCTGAGCCCGGCGCATGCGCGCCTGATACCGATCGGCTTTGCGCTGGTCGGCGGCTTCTGGCTCGCGACCCGGGTCGGCGATCTGATGCTCGCGTTGTTGATGGCTGGCTTTCATCGGCTGCATCGCGCAATGGACGGCGAGGATAGCCCGCAGATGCCGGGCGCCGGGGCCTGGATCGGCTGGCTCGAACGCACGCTGGTGTTTCTGTTCGTGTTGCTGGGCCAGTTCAACGCCATCGGTTTCGTGATCGCGGCCAAGTCGATCCTGCGCTTCCAATACGCGCGCGAGCCGCGGGTCAGCGAGATTGTCATCATCGGCACGCTGGCCAGCTTCGGCTGGGCGATTATCGTGGCGCTGCTCACGCATGCCGCCCTGATCGCGCTCTGGCCGGGTACCGGCTGACCATGGAACAGGTTTCGTTGTTCGGCGCCCGGGATACCGCCGCCGGCCATGTGGCGGTGGCCTTCGTGCCGGATTTTGCGGGTTGGCAGGCGGCCGCGCGTTTGCAATGGCAGGCCGGTCTGGCTCCGGACGCGCTCTGGTGGCATCCCGACCGCGAAGCGGTCGCGCCGCCCGCCGCCGCCGGCAGCGACGGGCCGCGTGTACCGAAACGGTTCGTCGCGCTGGCGCGGGCGGCGGCCTGTCATCGCGGCGCCGATCGTTGGGCATTGCTGTATCGGCTGCTCTGGCGGTTGACCCACGGCGAGCGTCATTTGTTGGCGCGGGCAGGCGACGCCGACGTGGCACGGCTGAATCGCTATGCCAAGGCGGTGCGGCGCGACGTGCACAAGATGAAGGCATTCGTGCGATTCCGCACCGTGGCGGAGCCCGGTTTCGATGAGCCGCGATACGTTGCCTGGTTCGAGCCGGAACACGAAATCGTCGATTACGCGGCCGGATTCTTCCAACGCCGCTTCGCCAACATGCGCTGGTCGATCCTCACGCCGGATCGCTGTGTGCACTGGGAGGGCGATGGCACGGTCTGGTTCTCGCCCGGCACCGACAAGAGGGCGGCGCCGGATGGCGACGTCACCGAAAACGCCTGGCAGGTGTATTACCGCAGCATCTTCAATCCGGCGCGGGTCAAGGTTCGGGCGATGATGTCGGAGATGCCGGCGAAGTATTGGAAGAATCTACCGGAAGCTGCCTTGATTCCGGGCCTGATCGCCGGTGCCGATCGTGCTGTCGCGGCCATGGAAGCGACGCGCCGCGAGCACGATACGCTGCACTGCGGGCCCACGCCGGCCTCGCCCGAGACCACTCTGACGCGTCGGGCCGAGGCGGCCGGGCCAGGATCGCTGGAACAGCTCGCGCTGCGCGCGGCGCGTTGCCGAAACTGCGATTTGTGTGGCCCGGCGACCCAGACGGTGTTCGGCGAAGGCCCGTCGCCTGCGCGCATCATGCTGGTCGGCGAGCAGCCGGGGGACGCGGAGGATGTGGCCGGGCGGCCGTTCGTCGGGCCCGCGGGCCGGCTGCTCGATGCCGCCCTGATGGATGCGGGCCTGGACCGACGCGCGTTGTATCTGACCAACGCGGTCAAGCATTTCAAGTTCACGCCCTGGGGCAGGGCGCGGCTGCATGCCAGGCCGGATCACGAGGAGGTGCGCGCATGCCGGCCGTGGCTCGAAGCCGAGATCGAGTGCGTCGCGCCCGAGATCGTGGTTGCGCTGGGCGCCACGGCGGCCGGCTCGCTGCTCGAACGCCCGCTGTCGATCACGCGCGACCGGGGACGGCGCATCGATTGGCACGGACGGTGCCTAATACTGACCGTACATCCCGCTTTCATCCTGCGCTCGCGCGCGCACCGCGACGACGAGTACCGGCGCTTCGTCGCCGATCTGAAGGCCGTTGCCGCGGCCTGAGGCCCCGAGCCCGCGGCCGTTGCGAGGTCGCGCCATGGCCTCGATCTCATCCCAAAGATGTAGTGCTGTATGGCACAACCAACGGGATAATGAATCGATTCAGCAAGCCGCGCGTTTCTATCGGTTCCGGCCGGGGGCGCGTCTTTTTTCATGCAGGTGAGAACTAATGAGCGAATCGGCCAGCACGGCGCCCGCAGGGGGGCTGAAAGGTAAACCGCTGATCGGAATGGTGTCGGTGATCGCGGCCCTCGGCGGGCTGTTGTTCGGCTACGACACCGGCATCATCGGCGTGGCCCTGCTCGGCCTTGCCCACGATTTTGCGTTGACCGACACCCTCAAGCAGGTGGTCACCGGCGCGATCATCTTCGGCGCGCTGTTCGGTGTGTTCAGCACCGGCGCGATCTCGGACAAGATCGGGCGCCGGCGTTCGATCATGCTCGTGGGGCTGATCTTCACGATCGGGTCGTTGATGTCGGCCATGGCGCCGACGGTGCTCTTTCTGGTCGCCTCGCGCTTCGTGCTCGGCCTGTCGGCCGGCAGCGCCACCCAGATCATCCCGGTCTACATCGGCGAGGTCGCGCCGCCGGCTTCGCGGGGCAAGCTGGTGGTGATGTTCCAGTTCATGGTGGTGTTCGGGATTCTGGTGGCCTATCTCACCGGCTATGCGCTGGGCGATGCCTGGCGCTGGATGTTCGGCCTCGGCATGCTTCCGGCGCTCATCCTCATGCTGGGCATGCTGTTGTTGCCGGAGTCGCCGCGCTGGCTGGTCAACCAGGATCGCGAGGCGGAAGCGATCGGCGTGCTTACCCGCGTGCGTCTGAGCCGCTCGGCCGCTGAAAACGAGGTCGGCGAAATCAGGGAAATTTCGGCCCGGCCGGAGGGCAGTTGGTCGGACCTGTTTTCGTCGTGGATTCGGCCGGCGCTGGTTGCCGGGGCCGGCATCGCGATGTTTTCGCAGATCACGGGCAACAACGCGCTGCTGTATTACGCGCCCACGATTCTCACCGAAGCCGGCTTCGGCGATAACGCCTCGATTCTGGCGTCCATCGGGGCCATCGTGCTGGTCAATATCAGCACGATCTTCGGTATCCTGATGGTCGATCGCATTGGCCGGCGCCGGTTTTTGTTGTGGATGGTGCCGGGATCCGCCGTGGCCATGGCGGTGATGGCCATTCTGTTCACGGGCGGCATGCCGCAGGCCTCGGCCGAGCAGGATCTGTTGATCGTCTGCATGGCCATCTACATGGCTTTGAACTGCAGCTTCGGCGTCGCCCTGTGGCTGATCAACGCCGAGGTCTATCCGTTGTTTGTGCGCGGCAAGGGGGCGAGTGTGGGCGCGTTCTCGCACTGGACCTTCGACCTGCTGGTCACGCTCACCACGCTCACGCTGATCAATGCGCTGGGCACCGCGGGTGCGTTCTGGCTGTACGCGGCGATCAGCGCGCTCGGCGTGGTGTTCATCGTGCGCTATGTGCCGGAAACCAACGGCCGTTCGCTCGAGCAGATCGAGGCCGATCTCAAGGCTGGCGAATTCTTTCCGGCGGATCGGCGTCGCGATCAGGCGGCGGCGGTGCCACTTCGCTGACCCCCGTGGCCGCCCACTCGGCCGGGCGGCTGCCGGTCCATCTGGCCCATCTCAATCTGTTCGCCGAATCGCGTTATGCTCGACCTTCGTGCTCGCACAAGCCGAGCGCCGCACTCACATCCAGGGGAGGCGAGCATGGGCCGTTCAGAGGATTCGACGCGGGCCCGACTTTTCGATCAGGTCTCCAATCTGACGTTCAACCTGTCGCGTCAGGCGGTGGGCGCACTGGCCGGCCGGGTCGGCGGGCTGACGCTTCGGATCGGCTCCACGCTCATTCTGGACAACAGCCAGCGCACGCGTCTTTCGGCTGAACAGCGCGCCTGGATGCAACGCGCGGGCGTTGCCATTCACGACGCCCGCACCACCGCGGGGCTGTCGATCGACGGCCTGGCCGAGGCGCTGGATCTCGAGGACAAGACCGTGCTCCAGGCGATGGAGCAGGGCAGTGCGACCGTGTCCTTCGAACTCATTCTGCGGCTGACCTCGCTGCTCGCCCGCAACGATCCGATTCCGTTCCTGATCAGCCTCGTACGCGGTTTCAATCCGCGTCTGTGGGCGCTGGCCGAGGACTGGGGCATCGGCCATCTGCCGACGATGATCGAGCGCGATCGCAAGTGGATGAACATCTATCGTGGCAACGACGCCGTACGTCAGTTGCCCGAGGCCGAGTTCAATCAGGTGCTGGCGTTCTGCAAGAGCTCGATGGAAACGGCCATGACGCTGCGCGCCGGCCACTGGACGCCGCCGAAGGCGTCGGACAGCGGCGATGCGGCAACCGCCGCCGACAATGCCGCGCAACGCGCGCGGCACGACAAACCCGGCGCGGCGTCCTGACCCGGTGGCGCACCGAGCGCCCGGGCCGGATTGGGGCGTATTGGAAAAGCACGATCGCATCGGCGATGATTGCCGGCACGTCGGGCCCGCAGCCGTTCACGTATGGCGTTACCCGCCGACCATGTTGCACATGGCGATCCAAGCGCGGATTCGCCGTCTTTTTCCAGTAGGGGGATTATGGAATCCAATCCAGCGATCGAGACCGCCCAGCACGTCCTGCTGATCTTCGGCGTCGTGCTGTCTTGCGGCTCGTTGATCGGTTTCTTTGCGCAGAAGATCAAGGTGCCCGACATCGCCTTGTTCCTGCTGGTCGGCATCCTGCTCGGTCCGGAGATCTCCGGTGTCGTCGATGTGCCCACGGGCAGTGCGCTCAACCAGATCATCCTGATTTTCGGTGCTTCCTACATTCTGTTCGATGGCGGGGCGGAAACGCATCTCGGCGTAGTCAAGGATGTCTGGATATCCTTGTTCTTGCTGGTAACCGTCGGTGTGCTGATTACCGCGCTGGTGGTGGCGCCGGTGGCGCAGTATCTGTTCGGTATTCCGTTCATGGTCGCGTTGCTGCTGGGCGCGACCATCGCGCCGACCGACCCGGCCACGCTCATGCCCGTGTTCAAGCAGGTCTCGATCCGCCGACGCGTGGCCCAGACCGTGATCAGCGAGTCGGCGTTCAACGACGCGACCGGCTCGATCATCGTGGTCACGCTGATGTCGGTGCTGGCCGGCTCGGGCCACCTGTCGTACGGTCATGCGCTGCTGGATCTGCTCGAGCAGTCGGTGATCGGCATCATCGCCGGTGTCCTGCTGGGTTTCGTCGCGCTGTTCGTGATCGCGCACGAGAAGTATTCGTTCCTGCGCGAGTACATGCCGCTGGTCACGCTGATGGCCGTCATCGGCGCCTATCTGGGCGCGGTGGACCTGCAGGCCAGTGGTTTCATGGCGGCTTTTGTCGCCGGCGTGGTGATCGGCAACCGCTCGCTTTTCGGCTATCGCATCGGCGCCGAGGAACAGCGCAGCCTGCACGACTTCGTGGGCACCACCGCGCTGATCATGCGCATGTTCATTTTCATTCTGCTGGGCAGCCAGGTGAAATTCAGCCTGCTGGCCGAGCACTGGCTGGGCGCGCTGATCGTGGTGGCCGTGTTCATGTTCGTGGCACGCCCGCTCAACGTATTCCTGTGTACGCTGCCCGACCGACGGGCCAAGTGGACGTTCAAGGAATTGCTGTTCATGAGCTGGGTGCGCGAGACCGGCGTCATCCCGAGTGCGCTGGCCGGTATTCTGTTGGGTGAGAACGCCCCCCATGCTCACCTGATCGCCTCGGTGGTGTTCGTGGCGGTGCTGGTGACCATTCTCGCCCAGGCCACGACCACGCGGTGGTGGGCCGCCAAGCTCGATCTGCTCGAGGAATGAGCCGACGGGCGTACACGCGGCGCGGCCAGGCTCGCGGCGCGCGCTACGACACGGCCATTGATTCATCGCGCGGACGGGCCGATCATCGCGGGACAGGCGTTTTGCCGCCCGCGCGGGCGTTTGCCGGCGCGCCGGCCGGCGCCCGAATTCCAAGCCGGAGCTCTACATGATTACGCTGGATATCGATCTCGTCTCCGACATTGTCTGCCCCTGGTGTGCCATCGGCCTGGCGCGCCTGCAGCAGGCCACCGACCGTCTGGACGACATCGAGTGCCGGCTGCACTGGCATCCGTTCGTGCTCAATCCCGATATCGGCCCCGAGGGCCGCGACATGGTCGCGCATCTGGCGGCCAAGTACGGCAAGACGCCGGACGAAGTCCGTGAGTCGCAGCAGCAGATCATTGCGGCCGCGGCCGAGTCCGGGTTGGACTTCAAGCGTGCGGCCGAGCGCCGATCCTGGAACACGTTCGACGTGCACCGTGTTCTGCACGAGGCCCGTGAGGCCGGCGTCGACCAGGCTTTCAACGAGCAGTTGTTCGACGTTTATTTTCGCGAAGCCGCCGATCCCACCGATCCGGCGCTGCTGCGCGAGATCGGCATGGCGCTCGGCATGGACGCCAGCCATATCGACGAAATTCTGGCCGGCGAACGCCACGCCGACGCCGTTCGTGCCGAGATCGATTACTATCAGCAGCTGGGTGTGACGGCCGTGCCCTCGTTCGTCGTGGCCGAGCGCTATCTCATTTCCGGAGCCCAGCCACCGGAGGTGCTGGCCGACGCCCTGCGCCAGATCGCCGCCGAACTCACCGACGAGGCGGGCTCGCCCGCGTAACCGCCGCCGGTCAGCGGGGTCTTGTCGCGCTCGTTGCGCCTTGCCTTGCGGTAGCTCGGCCCTTACGGCGACGCTCGCGAATCGCCGCGCTGGCGGTCGAGGTCATGCCAGCGATGTTCGCGCATTGAGGGCGCCGCGTCGTGGCGCCACTCGCCATCATCGTGTTCATGATCGGCCGGTCCATACCCATACCCGGGCCCGGGCCAGGCGCGATGGTGCGGGATCTCACCGTGATCGCGCCACCGATCGCGGTCGCTGGACCAATGGCCGTATTCGCGATCCCCGGCGTGGCGGTCAACCCGGTCGCGGTCGCCATATCCGTAGATCGGGTAGGTCACATAGCCGGGGTAGCCGTATCCATAGCCATAGCTCTGGTAGATCCGGCCATATCCCACGCTGCCATCGAGCGACTCGGGGGCGCAGCCGGCGCCGGTCAGGGCCAGGGCCAACGCAACAATCAAATATTTCATGGCAGTCGCCGCGCAAAAAAGCGCACTCGGAAGGAGATCTATGGTTACGCCAAAATGCATGAATCGGATTTGAATGCCGCCAGGATCGTCGCGCCGGCGGCTTCCATTCACCCGGCCCGCATGTTTTCGTTTCCGGCGCATCGCCGCGGTCTGTGGTATCGATGGGCGGTGTCCTTGTTTTCGCCTGCGGAGGCGTGATGACCGCCGACCACCTGATCGAAATGCTGCATCTCCAGCCCCATCCCGAGGGCGGCTATTATCGCCAGACTTATCGGGCGGTCGATACGCTATCCAGCGACGATTTGCCCGATCGCTACGATGGGCCGCGCGCGGCCTCCACCGCGATCTATTTTCTGTTGCGTCATGCGGAGGTTTCCCGCCTGCATCGCCTGAAATCCGACGAGGTTTGGCACTTCTATGTCGGGAATCCGTTGGTGGTGCACATGCTCACGCCAGAGGGCGAGCGTATCGATCAGGTGCTGGGCCAGGACCTGATGGCCGGCCAGGTGCCCCAGCTCGTCGTGCCTCGAGGCGTATGGTTCGGGGCGGCAATGCAGGGTGACACGGGTTTCGCCCTCGTTGGCAACACGGTGGCGCCCGGTTTCGATTTCGAGGATTTCGAATGGGCCGATCGAACGGGTTTGAGTGCTGTCTGGCCGCAGCATAGGGCGCTGGTTCAGTGGCTGACGTGACCCGGACGTGTTCGGGTAACGCAAGTCCGTGACGACCCCGATACCGGCAGTTGCCGAGGTTACGGTAACGTAACGCTCGGGTTACGCCATGACGCTCGGCATCACGCGGGGCCGAGCGGCGGACCGTGGAATTAAGGATATTCTTTGATGAACAAGCTTTGCGCTGTTGCGGGTTCAGCGGTGCGCCCCGGGCGACTGTATTCGCTCGGCGGCATCGTGCCGCGTGGTTTCGCGCTGTGTGCGCTCGCTCTGGGGCTGCCATGGGCGCTCGTCGTTCCGGCCCATGCCACCGGCGATCTGAGCCTGGATCGGAGCGTGGGCCAGTTCATTGTTATCGACAATGAGCGGCGCGCGTTGGCCGAGCATAATGCCGCGACGGCCGGTGAGTCCGATCGTGCCGTGTCGGCGCAGCCGGAGGCGCCCAAGGAACTGGAGTCGTCGCACAACGTGGCCCTGCTGCCGCAGCTGGGTTATGCCCCCGAAGTCGGGTTCATCGTTGGCGGCAAGTTCAGCGATATCAATTTCGGCGATTCGCACATGAATCTCGATATCGGCGCCACGCAATCGACCGGAGGCGAGACCGCCGTGGATGGCATATGGGGGGTCCCCCATGTGTTCGGCAGCAGTTTCATCGGGCTGGTGCGGTTTCATTACGAATTGCAGCCGACCACCAACTTCTACGGGCTGGGCAACAACAGCGTCGGAGACCATGCGATCAGCCAGCATGAATACCATGGCACGTCGCTGATGTTCACGCTCGGCCGGCGCCTGGCGCCGCACTGGGTCGTGGCCGGCACCATCGGCTACAACCGAATCACCATCGGACCCGGCGACCCCCAGAACGGAAAACAGTCGACCACCCGTGAGTTCGGCGATCTGCCCGGCATCAAGGGCGGCTATAACAACCCGTTGTCGTTGTCGATCATCTACAACACCCAGCGCGATCTCACACGGCCGGAGCAGGGTTGGAACGTGATCGGAAAAGTTACCCACGTGGGCCCGGAACTGGGTAACGATTTCAACTATGCCCGCTTTACCGGCGACGCCAGCTATGTGCACCCGCTCGGTTCGTCCAAGCGCCTGCTCGGCTTCCGTGTCGATGGTCAATATGTCACCGGCAGCGGCAACAATCTGCCGTTTTATGAATTCTCCTCGCTGGGCGGTTTCGATAGTCTGGAAGGTTTCGAGCCGGATCGCTTTCTGGGCCAGAGCCGGATTTTCGCGCGCATCGGCTACCAGCAACTACTGGCCGATTTCGACTTCCGGCATCTGTGGCGCGTTCGGCTGGACGGCACCGTATTCGGTAGCGCCGGGCGAGTCTTTCTCGACCGTTCGCGGCTTCCCGGCGACCTATTGGCGGATACACCCCAAGTGGCGCCGGGGCTGAGCAACGATATCCAGCTTAGCTATGGTGTCGGCCTGCGCGCCGCGCTTAGCGAGGCACTGTCGACCCGACTCGATGTTGGTTTCTCCGGCGAGAGTAATGCGCTCATTTATCTGTCGTTCGGCAATGCTTTCTAGACCATATGGATTGCATCGCAATCCATGATGCCCTTGGGGTCGGCCCAAACCAGCGCCAAAAAAGTCTTTTTGGCACAGATATTTGCGATGCAATCCATATCAGTGTCCTGTCTCGCAAGTAACCTTACATTGCGCACGGCCGTCGCCGCGTATTGACCGGCCTACAAGTTGCTCGAAATTCATGGTGCGAACTGACGTGGCGGGACACGCGTCTCCGGTCACGTGTATTGGGTTGTGTTCAAAACCCCGTTGCGCGGGTATACCAACAGCGTGGCCATGGCAGCGAGTCGCCGCAGCCTGAGACGCCGGATCGTTTTTTTCAGCTGGCACGGTTGTGTCGGACCGGTTGAAAGGTCTGTCACCGCGGCCGCCCGGTCGGCGGGGGTGCGTCTCGGGCTGACCATGATTCAAGGCAACCCTGCGGCGCTTGAGCGCCGGGGTTGTCATAAGCCGGTCGCCGAAGTCGGTGCGGTAGGCTGGGCACTTTGCAACCGCGAGAGAGAGACCCATGAACCCATTCAAGGGCATTGTGGCCGGCTTCATCGCCACGGTGGTGCTTTCCATCCTGATGATCGTCAAGGCGTTTTCGCACTGGCTGTCGGCGTTTAACGCGATCGAGGGTATTCATCGGCTGACCGGCGGCCCGCTGGTCATGGGCTGGGTCGGGCATTTCGCGATCGGTTCGATCCTATGGGGCGTGCTCTTCGCCGTGTTGTATTCGCGCCTGCCCGGCGGGCAGGGATGGGCGCGCGGCGTCGTGTTTGGCCTGATGGCCTGGTTGGCGATGATGCTGCTGTTTCTACCGGTCGCCGGCTATGGATTCTTCGGGCTGGCGATCGGTTGGCCCGTGGCCGGGCTCACGCTGGTTTTGCACCTGATCTACGGGGCCGTGCTCGGGTCTGCTTATGCCACGTTGACCGCCCGGGGCTGACAAGAGAGCGGCCGGCATGAAGCCGGCCGCAAGTCTGATTATCGGTCCGGGCCGCGGCATGCGGGCTGTTGCCACCCGCGTTTACCGGGAGTCCGGTTGCCGGGCTCCCGGCCTCAGGCCGCTTTCCTGGCGGTCTGCGGCTGGGCGCGAATGTGGATCATGTCGAGCAGAATGTTGGCGCTTTCCGTTTCGTAAGCATCGAAACCCTTGCTGCCGGTGTCGCCCGGGGTGGGGGTCGGCAGGGTGTCATCGGGCTTGTTGGCGTTGTCCTTGCCGTTCTCGCTCGAGGCGCCGTCGTCCTGGGCGTCTTCGAGCGCCTTGTAGTTCTTGTACGGCGGCTTGCCGGTCGCCTTGCGATGGGTATTGGCCAGCGCCAGCAGTTTGTGTTCCAACTGCTGCTGTTCCTGGCGACGCTTGTGGATATCCAGCGATACGGTTTTCTGGTCGCTTTCCTTGCGCGCCAGATGGATCCGCTTGACCAGATACTGAAAGTCCGGATCGTGCGCCACGCGTTGCTGGTGATCCTTCTTGAGCGTCGGCAGCATTTTCTGGATCGCGTCCGAGGACGGATAGGCGGTCGGCGGAATCGTGTCGTAGGGCAGTGCGTTGGGCAGCGCGGATTCGCCGATCTTGTTGGGATCGATCGCCGAGGGATAGGTGATATCCGGGGTCACGCCGCGGTCCTGTGTGCTCTTGCCAGAGACGCGATAGAACTTGGCCTCGGTCAGCTTGAGCTGGCCGGAGGACAGGGGCAGCAGCGTCTGGACCGTGCCCTTGCCAAAGGTCTGGCTGCCCAGGATCAGGGCGCGACCGTAGTCCTGCAGCGCACCGGCGACGATTTCAGAGGCCGAGGCGGACAGGCGGTTGGTCATCACGGCCAGCGGCCCGGAATAGACCGGTCCGTTGTTGCGATCGCCCAGGACCTGAATATTGCCGTTGGCGTC
The DNA here is from genome assembly GCF_052044155.1 of Salinisphaera sp. SWV1. Taxonomy (NCBI): domain Bacteria; kingdom Pseudomonadati; phylum Pseudomonadota; class Gammaproteobacteria; order Salinisphaerales; family Salinisphaeraceae; genus Salinisphaera; species Salinisphaera sp. SWV1. The sequence goes on along the minus strand of NZ_JBQDYE010000029.1, from coordinate 5,738 downwards.
CTGGATCTGCACGCCGGGCGCGGAATTCATGAACAGGCCGATCAGCTTCATGGCTTCGCCGAGCGCGCCGCCGCCGTTGTTGCGCAGGTCGAGAATCACGCCCTGGACATTATCCTTCTTCAGCTTGATCAGTTGCTTCTTCACGTCGTCCGCGGTGCCGTTGTAAAACGACGGCAGGGTGACGATACCGATCTTGTGCTCGGTGCCGTCGTGCTTGACGTGCATCACGCGCGAGCTGGCGGCCTGGTCCTTGAGCTTGATCTTGGCGCGGGTGAGCGTGACGGTCTTGGTCTGGCTGTTGTCCGGCGGCGAGACCTGCAAGCGCACAGTGGAGCCGGCCTTGCCGCGGATCAGCTGCACGGTCTCGTCGAGTCGCATGCCGATCACGTCGGTGAAGTCGCCCTGCTTGCCCTGGCCCACGGCAATGATGCGATCGGTGGGCTTGAGCTTGCCGGATTTGGCCGCCGGGCCGCCCGGAATCAGGCGCACCAGTTCCGCGTACCCGTTCTTCGAGCGCAATTCCGCGCCGATGCCCTGCAGCTGCAGGTTCATGTCGATGTTGAAATCCTCGGAGCGACGCGGCGAGAAATAATCCGTGTGCGGATCGTAGCAGTGGGTGTACGCATCCATGTAGACCGAGAACACATCGGTCGGCTCGGCCTGGCGCAGCTGCTTGAGTTCGTTGGTGTAGCGCTGCGTCAGACGCTTCTTGATCTCGGCCGGCTTGACGTCGTTGAGCCGCAGGTCGATGACCTGGTTTTCCAGTTGTTTGGTCCAGAGCTTCTGGCGGGCCGCGGCATCGGCCGGCCATGGCGCGTTTTCGCGATCCACCTTCAAGGATTCCTGATCATCGAGATTGAACGAATTCAGGCCCCGATCGATACGGTGCAATGCCCACTGATCGATCTGGATGCGGCGCTTCTGGTAGGTGTTGAAGATGGCGTAGGCGGCGGTCAGCTTGCCGCTTTTGAGCTGATTGTCGAGCTCGTCGCCGTATTTCTTCTTCAGGCGTTGCACGTCGGAAGCGAGAAACACGCTGTGGGTGCCGTCCAGGTCATCCAGATAGGCCTTGAAGAATTTCTCGGAAAAGGCGTTATCGAGCTTGATCTTGTTGTAGTGGTTGTCCTGCAGCTCGCGCACGACTTCCTGATCGATCTTGCTCTGGTCGTTGTCGGGCGTCAGTGGGGTATAGCCCTGGGCCAAGCCCGCCCCGGCATCGGGGACCGGCGTCGGCTGGTTTTCCGAAGCGGCACAGCCGGTCTGGGCGAAGAGCATCGCCAGAAGCACAAGAGACAGGGCTAGATAGCGCATGAAAATCACGTGTCCTATCGAGTTGACCGCGGGAACACGGCATCGGAGTCGTGGAGGGCCGGATACGGTGTATCGGCGCCGCCGAGAATCGTCGAAATTGTCGGCACGAGGGCAACGATACATGAACGATACCGTATGCAGGAATACGCACTCCTACTGGGTGGGGTGCCGCGGGGCCCGCGCGTCGCCGCATCAAGGGCGGCGCGAGGCGCCTTCGGGCGGGCCGGCATCGGGCAGGCGGAAGAATGTCAGCTCGTGCTTGTTGGCGCTCAGATGACGCAGTCGGGCGTTGTCTATATCGAGAAAATGGTCGATTTCGGCTGGGTCGACCACGCCCTGGCACTTTACGGTAATGACGATTCCAGCCTGTGGGCAGGCGCGGCACCAGTAGCGCGCCAGCGCAAGAATCCGAGCAGGATAGGCGATCAGGTCCGACAGGATCCAGTCGGGGCGCCGATCCAGGTCTGCGACCGTCAGGCCGAATGCATCGCCGCGGTGCGTGGTCACGCGTGGCGCGGCCGCGAGCTCTGGCACCAGCGGGGCGCGATCGACGGCGACGACGTCGGCGCCGAGCTGGTTCAGTACCCAGGTCCAGCCGCCCGGCGACGCCCCCAGGTCGAGACAGACATCGCCCGGGCCCGGCTGCGTTCGGGCCAGGGTCAAAGCCTCCCAGAGCTTGAGATAGGCCCGGTTGGGCGGGCCTTCACGATCCTCGGCGAAAGCCGGCCGGCCGTCCGCAAAGGCGCTGGAGCAGAGCGGCGACGCCAGCAACCGATCCCGGTCGAGCAGGCCGAATACGCCCAGCGGAGCGGACGGCACGGGCGCCGGAAAGCCGAGGGGCCGGAAGCGGATCGGCGCCAGTTTGTCGGCGATCAGTTGCGCGCGGCGGTGATGCGAGATCGAGTGCAGGTGCCAGTTGCGCTGCACCGAGGCCAGCAGGCGCGCGGCTTCGCCGATCGAAGCCACGCGGTACTCGGCCGGGGCCAGCCAGCTGTTGCGGGCCCAGGCCGCCGGGCCGGAGGTACCGTGGACAAAGATCAGCGAATCGATCGCGTCAACAATACGATCGCCGCGATGGACCAGTTCGTCGATCAGCGCCTGGCGGTGGCCGTCGGCGGCGAGATGCACGACGTTGTAAGCGATCGGCAGCGCGGCAGGGAAGTCGCTTGGCATCGGCAGGCGATGGTTGCGGAATGAAGTGCTTGCGAAGACGTCAGTTTAGGGCCTGCGGCGGTGTCATGCGACGCCGCGTCGCGGTCCGAAGGTGTGTCAGCCAGAGCGTCGCCGTGCCCAGGCCCTCGCCTGGGCTGCACGACGCGAAGGGTCGGTCGCCGGCCATCTTTTTGTATAAAATTTAATGCGTCCGCCGCGCCGGAGGGTCATGTAACGGTAGCGCGGGCATCGCGACGCCGGGTCGATGCGTAGTATCCGGCGCGCCCGCCGTTAACGACAACGCCCCGCGAAACGCGCGCATGGGACATGCGCCGTCGTCGTGAACGGTTCGCGCCCTTCGGCCGTCTATCGGGTCAATACGGGAGTTGTCGTTTTATGGAAGCCGCCGATTTTCTGACGTCACACTATCGGCCCGGGCTCGTGCTGTTGTCGATCGCGGTTGCGATTCTGGCCGGTTATGCCGCGCTCGATCTTACCGATCGCGTCCACGCTGCCCAGCGGCGCTACGCGTGGATCTGGCTGGCCGCGGGCGCGGTCGTCCTGGGGTCCGGGATATGGGCCATGCATTTCATCGGCATGCTCGCGTTGCGGCTGCCCATTCATATGAGCTACGCGGTGGTGCCCACTGCGTTGTCCTGGCTCATGGCGGTCGCGGCCTCGGCCGCGGCGCTTCGGCTGGCTTGCCGGGCGCGCCTGGATCGGGGCGCCTGGCTGGGCGGATCGGCTTTCATGGCACTCGGTATCGTGAGCATGCATACGCGATGGAGATCAAGCCCGGCATCGTCTACGACCCGGTCTGGGTGGTGCTGTCGGTGCTGGTTGCGCTGACAGGGTCGGCGGCCGCACTGGGACTGTCGTTCGCCCTGCGGCAGGCGCGCCAGCGTTTGCGTACGACCAAGAAGAGCGCGGCCGCGGTTTTTCTGGGGGTTGCCATCGCCGGCATGCACTATTCCGGCATGGCGGCTGCCCAGTTCCCGCTGGCAAGTCAGAGTCTCGTGGCCGGTGGTGTCGACAAGACCTGGCTGGCGTTGTTGATCGGTTCGTTGTCGGTGGTGTTGCTGGCGGCCACCCTTTTGGCCTCGGCGCTCGACCGGCGGCTGGAAACGCAAACGGCGGACTTGATTGCTTCATTGCAGACGGCCAACGAGCAACTGCGCCACAACAGCCACCATGATGCCCTCACCAATCTCGCCAATCGCAGACTGCTGCACGAGCGACTCGATCGCGAGATCGAATACGCCGGCCGCCGCGGCGGCAGCTTCGCCGTGTTCTATGTCGATCTCGACGGCTTCAAGCTGCTCAATGATCACCTCGGGCATCGCGCCGGTGACGAGGTCCTGGAGCGGGTCGCGAACGCCATGCGCGACACCATGCACGACAACGATACGGTCGCGCGGATGGGGGGTGACGAGTTCGTGGTGTTGGCGGCCGGTGCCGACGGTACGGCCGATATCGACAGGCTGGCGCATCGTCTGCTGACGGCCATTCGCCAGGCCGGCGACACCATACCCGGCCTGTCGGCCAGCATCGGTTGGTCGCGTTTCCCCGATCATGGCAATAAACCGGAGGCGCTGATCACCGCGGCCGATCGCGCGATGTATCACGCCAAGCACAACGGCAAGAACAACTGCGTCGGCTTTCGCCCGGAGATGGCGCATCTCGCGGAGGATGAATTTCAACTCCAGCGGGCGCTGGGCGAGGCGCTCGAAGCCGGCGCGATCGTCGTCTATTACCAGCCCAAGTATCGCCCGGCTGATGGCACGTTGTGCGGCGCCGAGGCGCTGGTGCGCTGGCACCACGCCGAGCGGGGCGTGATCATGCCGGATCGCTTCATTCCGCTGGCCGAGCGCTCGGGCCAGATCGACCAGCTGGAGCGGATCGTACTCGGTTCCGTCTGCGCTCAGATTCGGGCATGGCGTGACGCCGGGCTCGTTGTGCCGCGGATCTCGGTCAATCTGTCGGCGGCCCGGGTCGGCGATCCGCGACTGCCGGGCTTGGTGCGCCGTCATCTCGATCGCTATGACCTCGAAGCGCGTTCGCTGATGTTCGAGATCACCGAGTCGGTGGCAATCAAGGGCATGCTGGAAGCGATCGACACGCTCAAGTGCTTTTCCCGGATGGGGCTGGATGTGGCGCTGGACGACTTCGGCACCGGTCACTCCAGCCTGTCCTATCTGGAGAAACTGCCGATCCAGCAACTCAAGATCGATCGATCGTTCATCCGCGAGCTCGGGGCGTCGATGCCGCAACAGGCAGCCATCGTGAGTTCGATCGTCACGCTCGCGCACAATCTCGGGCTCGACGTAGTGGCCGAAGGCGTGGAGACCGCCGAACAACTGCGCTACGTGATCGAGCTGGGGTGCGACGAAATGCAGGGTTATCTGTTCAGTGGCGCGGTACCGGCCGCGGATTTCGCCCGGCTGCTGGCCGGGGCGCGCGACATCAGCCAATTACCAGGCGCAGAGCCGGCAGCGCCAGAACGAGTGCCAGAATACGGCTGAATGTTCTCTGGTCGACCCGGTAGTGGAGCTTGTGGCCGGCGATCAATCCAATCAGCACCGCCGGCAGACTGGCCGCGGCCAGCCACCAAGAGTGCAGCATGAGCAGGCCGAGATGCGTGTAGATCGTGGCCTGCACGGCCGAACTCAACAGAAATGCCATGGTGAGAATCGAGCGTGAATAACGCTTCGGGTAACGCATGTTCACGTAGATCAACAGCGGAATGGGCGCAACGCCGACCGCGCCGACGATCACGCCGGAGAACACCGACGAACCGGCCAGTCCCGACGTATCGGCCCAGCCCAGCTGTGGCATGCGTTCGGGCGCCGGTGTCCGGAACAGATTCAACGCCACATAACACAGGATGACCGCGCCGAGCGTGCGTTGCAGCACGTCCACCGGCAGTATGGCCAGCAGCTGCGCGCCGCCGAGCACGCCGGTCGAAAGCGACAGCGCGGCGATCGGGCCACGCCGCCAGTCGAACTCGCGCCGGGCCAGTACCATCATCAACAGATTGGTGCCCAGCGCGACGACGGCGACCACCGGCACGACATCGCGAAACGGATAGAGCAGCACCAGGCTGCTGACCATCAGGGTGCCGCTGCCGAAACCGGTCAGGCCCTGGGAGGCGGCGCCCACCAGGGCGGCCAGGTTGAACAGAAGAACCTGCAAGATATTAGGGCCTGTTGCCGTTTCGTGCACGTCCGCGCCAAGCGCTGTTTTGCGGCAAGACGAGGCGTAGCGAACGTGGCGTA
>NZ_JBQDYE010000028.1:0-59172 GCF_052044155.1 Salinisphaera sp. SWV1 | reverse complement strand
TCGCGAACATTGCGATCATGATCGCGGGCCTCATCACGCTGGTATGGCGCTCCGGCTGGCCCGATTTGATCGTCGGGCTCGGTATCGCTTTCATGAACGCCGATGCTGCGAAGGCCATCTGGGACGCCGCACGCAAAGAACGCGCGTCGGTCGACGTTTGATCGCCTCTGCTTCATTCGGCTGGCCATAAACGACCAGCGAAGGCCCAGGCCGCCAACGCAATGACACCGAGCACCAGCAAGGCCGGGCGCGGCCCGAACGCCGACCCCAGCACGCCGGCCAGTGGATAGCCGATCAGCCAGCACGCATGCGACAAGGCAAACTGGGCCGAAAACACACCCGGACGAGTAGACGGGTCGCTGGCGGCGGTCAACAGGCGCCCGACCGGGGTCTGGATCAAGCCGAGGCCGATGCCCAGAACGAACCAGAGTCCGAGCAGGCCGGCAAAGCCGGGCCGCCAGATGCCTCCGACCAGTAATGCTAAACCCAGTAACAAACCACCGGCGAGCATCGCGCCGCGTTCGGAATAGCGATCCAGCCAGCGCGGCAGCCACAATGCGGCGAGCATCGAGCCCGCGCCCGAAGCGATGAACGCTTGGGCGACCTGGACATCGCCGCCGCCCAGCGTTTCGCGTACATAGACCACGGTATTGACGATGATCATGGCCCCGGCGGCGGCCACGCCCGCGTAGAGCGTCAACACCGAACGCAGCGTACGATTACCCAGATATCGGCGTATGCCGGCCGTCACCCGCTGCCATACATTGATCGACGTCGTTTCAGCGGCAGCGACCGGTAGGACAGCCGTTACGACCAGAGCCGCCGAGCCGAGAAAGGCGAGCGTGTTGAGTATGAACAACTGGTTGTAGGACACCAGGAACAACAGCGCCATCGCCAGGGTCGGGCTGAGTAGATTCTCGAGCTCGTAAGCCAAGCGCGAGGCCGACAATGCCCGCGTGTATTGCGCGTCGTCCGTCACCACTTCGGGGATGGTGGCTTGGAAGACTGGTGTAAAGCCCGCCGAGCAGGCGTTCAACAGAAAGATCAGAGCATAGATCTGCCACACCGCCGTTACCCACGGCAGGCAGAACACAAACCCGGCCCGCAGCAGGTCCAGCGTTACCAGCAACGTCTTGCGCGGCAAGCGTTGGGCATAGCCGCCCACCACCGGGGCGATGGCCACATAAGCGACCATCTTGCAGGCCAGAGCGATGCCCAAAACACGGCCGGCATCACCACCGGCCAGGTCGTAGGCCAACAGCGCCAACGCGATCGTGGTCAGACCGGTGCCGACCAGGGCCGAGATCTGGGCCGCAAACAGATGTCGATAGACCCGATTGCGCCAAAGGCCCGCGATGGGCTTTTCTGTCATAACGTCGCCCTTGATTGATAATATAGGGGGCCATACTATCGTGAGACGAAGCGGAGAGAAAACGACGTGCATACGACGCGCGAGAAAAAGAAGCTGTTGAACCGGGTACGGCGTATCCGCGGCCAGATGGAAGCCGTCGAGCGCGCGCTCGAAGACGAAAACGGTTGTGCCGACGTGCTTCAGCGCATCGCCGGCGTGCGTGGTGCGCTCAACGGATTGATGGCCGAAGTGGTTGAGGACCACATCCAGGAGCACGTCGCCGACGCGGAACTGACGACCGAGCAGCGATCCGAGGGCGCCGCCGAACTCATCGATGTCGTGCGCGCTTACCTCAAATAACGCCAGAGTCACCGCCATGTCCGACCCGCAGACAACCCAGCACGACACACTCGCCGATCGCGCCGAGACACGCACGACCGCGCCGGAAGCCTCGTCCCATCATGGGCATGGTTCTCATCATCACGATCATGAACACGGGCATGACCACGATCATCCGTTCGAGTGGCCGGAAGCGGCGCGCATTGCGGTTGTGGCGGTCGTGGCCGCGCTGGTGTGGTTTCGTATCTGGGAGCCGTTTGCGGCGGTCAGCCTGATCGGCATCGCTGGCTTGTTGATCGGCGGCTGGCCAATTCTCAAGGAGGCTTTCGAGAATGTCGTCGAGCGCCGGATGACCATGGAGCTGTCGATGACGATCGCGATCGCGGCGGCCGCGGCGATCGGCGAATTCTTCACGGCGCTGGTGATCACTCTGTTCGTGCTGGTCGCCGAAGTACTGGAAGGCCTGACTGTCGGGCGCGGTCGCAAAGCGATCCGCGATCTGGTCGAATTCCTGCCGAATGAGGTCTCGGTCCGGCGGGCCGGTGCCGTTCAATCCGTCGCCTCCGAGGAATTGGCGGTCGGTGACGCCATCCTCGTAGCGCCCGGTGGCCGGCTGCCGGTCGATGGCATCGTGCTTTCCGGGCATTCGTTCGTCGATGAGTCGCGCATCACCGGCGAATCCATGCCGGTCGAGAAGACCGAGGGTGCAAAGGTCTTCGCCGGCTCCATCAACCAGTCCGGCGCGCTGGAGATCGCCGCCGAGCGGCTCGGTCGGGACACCAGCTACGGCCAGATCATCGAAGCGGTCGAGGCCGCCGAGCAATCCCGCGCACCAGTCCAGCGGCTGGCCGATCGCCTGGCCGGTTATCTGGTGTATTTTGCGCTCGGCGCGGCCGTCCTGACCTTCCTGATCACGCGCGACATCTATGCCACGATCTCCGTGATCATCGTCGCCGGGGCCTGCGGCATCGCCGCCGGCACGCCGCTGGCCATCCTCGGCGCGATCGGCCGCTCGGCGCGGCTGGGCGCCATCGTCAAAGGGGGCGTGCACCTGGAGACTTTGGGCCAGGTTGACACGGTCGTGCTCGACAAGACCGGGACGTTGACTTTCGGTCGCCCCGAAGTGCAGCGGCTCGTGCCCGTGGCCGGCATCACCGGCGACGAACTACTCGCTGCCGCCGCGGCGGCTGAACTGCGCTCCGAGCACCCGCTGGGCAAGGCGATCGTCGCCTACGCCCGCAGCCAGGGCCGTTCCGTGGCCGAGCCGACGCGTTTTGACTACACCCGGGCCGGGGCATCAAACGCAGGTCGCTGACGCGACCGTCCTCGTCGGCAACCAGGCCTGGATGACGGACAACGGGATCGACGTACCCGCGTCCTTGGATCAGGACGCGGCCGGCTCGGAAATCCTGGTGGCCCGCGACGGGCGCCTGCTGGGCGCTATCGCGATCGCCGATAGCGTCCGGCCGGAATCCCAACGCGCGGTCGATGCCTTGCATCGCATGGGCATTCGCATCGTCCTGCTCACCGGTGACGCCCGCCGGGTCGCGGATGCGGTCGGCGGTACCCTCGGCATCCAGAACATCGAGGCCGAACTGCTGCCGGAGAACAAGCTGGCACGCGTCCAGGCGCTCGTGGGTCCAAAACACAAGATCGCGATGGTGGGCGACGGAATCAACGACGCACCGGCGCTGGCGCGGGCCGATGTCGGCATCGCTATGGGCTCGGGTACCGACGTGGCCCAGGAAAGCGCCGACGTGGTGCTGCTGGGCAACGACCTCGAGAGTTTCGTCGAGACCCTCGCCGTGGCCCGGCGCACGCGGGGCATCATCTGGCAGAATTTTGCCGGCACATCGGTGTCGACACCATCGGCATCGTGCTGGCGGCCTTGGGCTTTCTCAATCCGCTGCTCGCGGCGGCGATTCATGTCGTCTCCGAACTGGTGTTCATCCTCAACTCAGCGCGGCTGTTGCCCGCGCCCGAGAAAACCACGACGCCGACGGCCATCCCCAAACCTGAAGCGGCCGAGGCCTGAAGCGTGGCGGTCGCCTCGCCCTGCGTCGGCGTCTGTAAGCTCGATCGCAAGACTGATTTGTGTGTCGGATGCCTGCGCACCGCGGCGGAAATTCGCCGGTGGCGCCAACTCACCGACGCCAAGCGCCGACGCGTTCTGGCCGAACGCCGCCGGCGCGAGGCGAAACGTACCCCGCGCCGGGTGCGCCGCTAACGGAAGAACCCACGATGGCGACTCACACCCTAGACTGGACCTGGGAGGGCGCTGACGTGACTCTCGGCATGGAGGCCGCCGGCGGCGGTTGCTCCGTGGTCCTACTACCGGCGCTCAGTTCGATCTCGACGCGCGGTGAAATGCGACCGCTTATGGATCGGCTCGCGCCGGCGTTTCACGCTACGACCATTGACTGGCCCGGATTCGGCGACCGGCCGCGGCCACGCGTGGATTGGACGCCACGAGTGCTGTCGGCCTTCCTCGATGACGCCCTGCATCGGATAGCGCAGCCGCCGCATGCTGTCGTTGCTGCCGGCCACGCCGCCACCTATGCGTTGCATCAAGCGGTCGAGCGCCCGGGCACGATCGACCAGCTCGTTCTGATCGCGCCGACGTGGCGTGGCCCCTTGCCGACCATGATGGGTGGCCAACGGCCCTGGTTCGCTCCTATCCGCACGGCATTCGATATGCCCGTGCTGGGACCGGCTCTTTATCGGCTCAATGTGAGCCGGCCGATCCTCGACAAAATGGTTAAAGGTCACGTCTACAGCGATCCTGAGTGGCTGGCCGGCGATCGGCTGGCTGAAAAACGCGCCGTCGTTCGCGCACCGGGCGCCCGGCACGCCTCCGTGCGTTTTGTCAGTGGCGGTCTCGACCGGTGACAAGCCGCGCGTCGTTTTTCGATCTGGCCCGTCGGGCGCGGGTGCCGATCTTGGTCGTGTATGGCGAGGAAACGCCGCCAAAGTCACGCGCTGACATAGCGGCATTGGCCGAGTTACCGGAGTCGAAACCCGGCGACTCGACCCCGGCAAGCTCGCCGTTCACGAGGCGTTTCCGGACGCCGTTGCGAACGCGATCACGCCCTTTTTAAGCCGCTAATGCCGTTAAGCAGTTTGCGGATCACTCAAGCGCTGGCGCCGCCGAACACGCAGGCATCACCCGGCCCTTCGCGGTCGCTTGCCGGTTCGGCGTCATCCCGCTGATGCTCGGTCTGTAGGGTGCTGTGTTCGACGCTAAAACGATCATGGAGCATGGCATCGACTGAATGCCGGATCGCGTGGCAGTCCGCGTGTGCTGCAACCCAGATCCGGGCGGACACACACGGCATGCCGGACGTCACTTCCCAGACGTGCAGGTCGTCGACATCCAACACCCCGGAGACTTCGCGTATGGCGCTATCCAGCTTTTCCGGGTGCAGATTCGCCGGCGCGGCTTCCAGAAAGACCCGGCCGGACTCGCGCACCAGGCCGTAACCGGCCTTGGCCATGAGGCCGGCGACAATCAGCGCGGCCAGCGCATCCACGCGGTACCAGCCCGTCACCCAAATGATGAAACCGGCGATGGCGGTGGCGATGAACGCATAGAGATCGGTCAGGATATGCTGGAAGCTGCCCTCGACGTTGAGACTTTCCCGGTTGGCCCGGCTCAATGCCATGACCGCCGCGATGTTCACGATCGCGCCGACAATAGCCACGATGCCCACCAGCAGGCCATCGACGGCCGGCGGTTCGACTAGCCGCATGATCGCTTCAATGACGAACCAGATTGATAGCAACAAGAGCGTGAGGCCGTTGGCCTGAGCGCTCAGGATTTCCACCCGCTTGAGCCCGAACGTGAAACGCCCCGAGGCGGGCCGGCTGGCCAGGCGCATCGCCACCAGCGACATGCCAATGGCGCCGGCGTCGGTGAGCATGTGGCCGGCGTCGGTAATCAGCGCTAGGGACTGCGCGATGAGACCGACCACGACTTCGACCACCATGAACCCGACCAGCAGGCCGAGCGCGGTGAACAAGTAGCGTCGGTCTGCGTTGGCCGAAATGGCGTGGCTATGGTCATGATGACCGTGACCGTGACCGTGGTCATGGCCGCGATTGTGGTCGTGACTCATGAGTGAACTCCAGAATGATTGAGCGGCTGCGACCCATCCGCCTCAACCGCCGGCGGGTCGCTGGGTTCAGTGAACTTCGCGCGGGCATCGCGCAGCACGCCGATCGATGAATGCACGAACAAGCCCGCGATGACGACACCCACCGCAATATCGGGCCAAAGCGTCCCGGTAAGCGCGACCAGCGCCGCAGCAACCAAGACGCCGACATTGGCGATCAGATCGTTGCGGGAGCAGATCCAGGACGAGCGCATGTTGACGTCATCATCGCGGTGGCGGGTCAAAAGCACCAGGCTGACGATGTTGGCGGCCAGCGCCAGCAATCCGACGGCGGCCATGATGCCGACCTCGGGGACATCACCGACGATCGCCCGGACCGCGGCCTGACCCAGCACCAGCAGACCAAAGCCGAGCATGAACACGCCTTTGGCGCCGGCCGAAGTCGCTTTCCAGCGGGTGCTTTTAGCCACCACGAACAAGCTCAGACCATAAACCAGCGCATCGCCGAGCATATCCAGCGAACCCGCCATCAGCGAGGTCGAGGCGGCCAGCCAGCCGGCGCTGAACTCGACCCCAAACATGGCGGCATTGATGACGAGCACCGCCCACAGCATGCGGGCCTGGCGGCCGCGCAAGCGTTGCAAATTGGCGTCGTCTTCGTTACAGCAACAAGGCATCATATTTCCCGTTGCGCGTTGATTGTCGTATCGTCAACCTTAAAGTTGCTTTAAGGTCAACACCGGACAACGCCCATGTTCACCATCGCCGAAGCCGCGCGCCGTGCGGCGTGCCCGCAATCCACCATCCGTTATTACGAGCGCGCGGGTGTGCTGCCGCTGGCGCGACGCGGTGACAACGGCTATCGCTACTTTGAGGCGGGCGACGTCGAACGCCTCGCGTTCGTCAACCGCGCCCGGGAGCTGGGTTTTTCCATCGCCTCGGTTCGCGATCTCCTGCGGCTGGCCGATCATCCACAGCAACCTTGCGAAGCCATCGATACGCTCCTGGACGAACAGGTGCGTTCGGTGCGTCAGCGCATCGCCCAACTCCAAGCCCTCGAGACGCGCCTGGCGCACTTGCAGCGGGCCTGCGACGGCGAGCATCCGGTGCATGAGTGCGGCATTCTGGCCGCTTTGTCCGATACCGACATCGCTTGATTAACCAAAAACAGACGCGCCGGGACTCGGACCGTTTTTTCTTCGGCTTCGGCGGCTTGCATCACCATTCGCCTTCGCGCCGTCAATTCAAGACGCCATCGCCTGTTCGATCAGCAGGTAGCAGAGAAAGCCCACGAAGAATGTGGCCGAGCCAAACGCGGTGTCGCCTTGCTCATGCGCTTTGACCAGTAGTTCCTCGGTGACCAGATACATAAAGACCACGGCGCCAAAACCGAGGACCGCGGCCATGACCGGCTTCGAGGCGCCGGTGAGTGTAGCCACACCGATCGCCGTACCGATTAACGTCAGCAAGGCCAGCATCGTGGGTAAACCGATCAATGCCCAAGGCGACCGGGTCGGCAGTGTGGCGGACACGGACAGGCCGACGAACAAGTATTCCAGCGTAATCGCGATAGTCAGCAAGATGCCAGTGCTCCGATCGCTGGCAAAGCCCGCGCCCAGGACGACACCGTCGATCAAGAAATCGATGCCGATGGTTGCGATCAAGCCAATCGCCACTGGTGAACCGCGCCGTTTCGAGCGCCGCTCGGCGGCGTCGCTGAACTGCCGCAAGGCGAACATGACCGCGATCCCGATCGCGAAGCCCACGATGGCCGGGCCGGGCGCCGAATGGAGTACGCCGGGCACCAGTTCGATCGCCGCGGCGGCGAACACTACGCCCGCGGCCAAGTGCTGCACGGCACTGGTGACCTGCTCGCCCGGCGTGCGAATGGTTACGACGAGCCCCGAAAACGCAGCCGCAGCGACGGGGATCAAGGTAAAGAGCAGTGCGTCCAGATACATGTTCGAGTTCGGCTGAAAAGGTCCGCCCGGTGTTAACCGAAAACCATGTGCTGGAGCAGGGTTTGCGTCCCGATACCGATCAACAACAGGCCGCCCAGGCCTTCCGCATAGCGCGGCATGCGACGCCCGGCGAGCATGAAACCCGCGCAGGTCATGACAAATGTCGTGCTACCAATCACGAGGGCGGCCATGACGATCGGTATTTGCAGCACGACCAGGGTTACGCCGACCGCGGCTGCATCCACGCTGGTGCTCAACGCCAATAGTGCCATCCGACCTAATCCCGGGCCGCTCTGACGTTGCGCGCGTTCGGACGCGCGCCAAGCGTCACGAATCATCTTGAGGCCGATCGCCACCAGCAAACCGAACGCGATCCAATGATCGATATGCGCCATCGCCGAGCCCAACAGCGCGCCCAGAGTCCATCCGATCACGGGAGTAAGGGCCTCGAAAGAGCCGAAATAACAGGCCCTACGCAATGCTTCTCGTGTTCGGGTGCTCCGGGTCTTGGCGCCTTGCGCGACGGAGGCCGCGAATGCGTCCATGGACAAACTCAGATCGAGCGACAACGAAGTGATGAACGACACGCGAGTACCGATTAAAGAGCCGCAACAGCTCGGAAGCAGCTTTATAGAGATGTGCGCATCGCGCCTCGAAATACCATGCAAATCAATTTGTTACAGTGCTATTATATTAAGTCGTGGCTATATTGCTTACCCGTGGCAAAGCTGGTAATGATCTTGACGGGGCGTCAAGCTTCAGCTTGTCTGAGTTGAGAGTTCTTCAGTCATCGCAACGGCCCGAGGGCTTAGCGTACGATTTTTACCGTTTATGTTGAGTTCCGGATCATGTTGAGTTGTCGGAAGAATCCCAGTTCTAGAAGGCTTTGCAAGGCGACTTACCCAATATGATTCAGACTGTGAAAACCCAACAGATTGCACGATCCGCCAAGCGGGTCCACCAGCCGGAGTCGATCCAGGCTGTGTGAAAACTCGAAACATGGGCATTCAAGGGGTTCGTTTACCCCTGTCCAGTAGCCGATCGTGGCGTCAGCAGGCGTACAGAGCGTCGGTTTTCAGCCAGACCGCGACCGGAGTGAGTTTTCACACAGCCTGGGCCCAATGCGGACGTTGCAGCCAGTGTTCCGTCAATCTCTTTACACCGAGACAAGAGAACATTCCACGCAGAATTCGCCGTAAAGGGCTATCAATCTCTATACAGTCGGGGTGGATACCGCTGGATCCGGTGCGACAGGATCGACGCTAGATTTTGCGCTGGGTATATGCAACAACCGAAGCGCATTAGCCGTCACCAAGACGGCCGCGCCCGTATCAGCCATGATAGCTGGCCAAAGCCCGGTCAAGCCGGCGATGGTCGTGACCAGGAACACGGCCTTTAGACCCAGGGCCATACCGATGTTCTGATGAATATTGCGCATAGTCCGTCGCGATAGCGCGATCATGCTGCCGACGTCGCGGATATCGTTGTGCAGGCTGGCGGCGTCGCCGGTTTCCAGCGCCACATCCGTACCGCCGCCCATCGCGATGCCGACATCGGCCGCGGCCAGCGCCGGGGCGTCGTTGATGCCGTCGCCGACCTTGGCCACCTTGAGGCCTCGGGCCTGCAGTTCGCGCACGGCCTCCTGCTTGTCTTCCGGCATGAGTTCGGCGCGCCCGTCGATCTCGAGTTGGCGGCCGACGGCTTCAGCCGTGCGCCGGTTGTCGCCGGTGAGCATGACCGCCTCGATGCCGCGCCGCTTGAGATCGGCCAGCGCATCCACCGCTTCGGGCCGCAGTTCGTCCCGCATGGCGAGTATGCCGAGCAGTTTATCGTCGACGAGCAGCATGGCCACGCTCTTGCCCTCGTAGTGCAGGCGTTCGAGACGCGATTCGGTGTCGGCGTCGATCGCGGTGCGCTGCCGCGCGGCCGCCACCGAACCCAAAAACAGGCGCTGGCCCGCCAGTTCCGCGGCCACGCCCTCGCCGCTCAGCGTCTCGCCGCGGTCGACGGCGGGCACCCGAATATCACGCGTCTCGGCGGCAGTCATGACGGCACGCGCCAATGGATGACTCGACTGTTGTTCGACGGCTGTCGCCAGGCGCACCACGCGGGCCTCGTCGGCGTCGCCGAGCGCCAGCACATCGGTCACGCGCGGCCGGCCTTCGGTGAGCGTGCCGGTCTTGTCGAACGCGACGGCATCAACGCCGCCCAGCGTTTCCAGCACGGCCCCGCCCTTGATCAACAGCCCGCGCCGCGCGCCGGCAGACAACGACGCCGCGACCGCCGCCGGCGTGGAGATCACGAGCGCACAGGGACAGCCGATCAACAGGATCGCCAACGCCCGATAGATCCAGTCGCTCCACGCACCGCCGGCCAGCAACGGTGGCAGCACGGCGACCAGCACGGCGACGGCCACCACGGCGGGCGTGTAATAGCGCGAGAAGCGATCGATGAAGCGCTCGGTCGGCGCCTTGGATTCCTGGGCCTGCTCCACGAGGCGCACCACGCGGGCGATGGTGTTGTCGTGGGCGGCCGCCGTCACGCGCACCTGCAAGGCCGCGTCGCCATTGATGGTGCCGGCATAAACCGTGTCGTCGACCTGCTTGCGCACCGGCGTGCTCTCGCCGGTCACCGGGGCCTGGTCGACCGCGCTGTTGCCCTGGATCACCACGCCGTCGGCGGGGATACGATCGCCAGGGCGGATAAGCACGGTCATATCCGGACGCAGCGTCGAAGCCGGCACCTCACGGATCGAGCCGTCGGCCTCCACCTGCTGTGCCGACTTCGGCACCAGATCACCGAGCGCCGAGATACTCGACCGGGCCCGGCTGGCGGCCACGCCCTCCAGCCATTCACCGAGCAGGAACAGGAACACGACGACCGCGGCTTCGCGTGTGGCACCCAAGGCCATGGCGCCCACGGCGGCGATCGACATCAGCATTTCGATGGAAAACGGCGTACCCGCGAGGACCGCGCCCATCACGGCCCGGCGCCCGACCGGTATCAATCCGATGAGCGTGGGGATGCCGAACCAGATGACCGCGTAGCCGGGCAGGACGGTCGTCAGAGCGGCGGCCAGCGCCAGCGTGACCCCACAGGCCAGCGTGGTGACGATCTTGGCGTTGCGATACCACGGGGTTTCGGCCGGCCCGCTATCGACGTCCGAACCGGCGGCGCCGTCGGGATGACCGACGTCCGATGCGTCGCGGCGATCGTCGGGCTCGCGTTCGACCCCGTAACCCAGCGCGCGGACACGTTTTTCCAATGGCGCGGGCGCCATATCCGGCGCGTGCTGCACGCTCAGGCGGCGGTTCGGTACGGAAACCTGTACGTCATGAACGCCGGCCACGCGACGGACGGCGCTGTCGATCTTGGCCGCGCAGCCCGCACAATCCATACCGCTGATCCGGTAGCGCGTGATCGCTCGATCGGCACCGGTGTCGTCGAAGGCCGCGGCTTCGGCCTTGAGGCCATGGTCGTGCTCGCAGCACGAGTCATGGTCATGGTCATGGTCATGGTCATCATGAGCACAACACGGCGCCGCGTCGGGCAGCGTTTCGTTGGCCGCGACGCGCGATGTGCCGTAGCCGAGCGCACGGATGCGTTTTTCCAGCTTGTCGAGCCGGGCGTCTGCCTCGTGCTCGACGGTCAGGCGCCGGGCGGTGACCGACACCGAAACATGGTCGATACCGGGTACGCGGCGCACCGCGCCTTCGATCTTGGCCGCACAGCCGGCACAGTCCATACCGTCGATATGAAAACGGCTTGTCATCGTGGAAGCACTCATATTCATCACACTCGGCGTTTATACTGGCTCGAATGCTAAGTGCTATAGCCGCTATAGGAGCAAGTCCGGCGCACGACAGCTGTATGGCGTTTGATTCGCCGTCGATCCGTTCCTATATCTATAGTCGCTATAGAAAATGGAGCTGCCCATGCCCGCGCTATCCATCGGCCAGGTCGCCGAAAGCAGCGGCGTCAAAGTGCCCACCATCCGCTACTACGAACGCATCGGCCTTCTCGCGGCCCCCGCACGCAGCGCGAGCAATCGCCGGGAGTACGGCCCGGACGCCATACAGCGCCTGCGCTTCATCCGCCATGCTCGCGAACTCGGCTTCGACATCGAGGCCATTCGGACGCTGATCGAGATGCAGCATCATCCGGCGCAGTCTTGCGAACAGGCCGACGAGATCGCCAGCGCACAGCTCGCCACCGTCGAGGACCGAATCCAGCGGCTCACCGCGCTCAAGGGCGAACTGGAGCGCATGCTCACCTGCTGCCGTCACGAGCGCGTGCGCAACTGCCGGGTGATCGAAACGCTTGCCGATCACGACAAATGCCTGCACGAGGCCCATTAATGGGATTTAACCGCTGTGCGGCCATGAGTCTATGCTAATAGAGTTGGGCCGTACGCTCGGCTTGTTCGTGCTCACGGCCGTTGCAGAGATCGTCGGCTGCTACCTGCCTCATCTGTGGTGGAACCGCCCGGGAGCCCTTGGCTGCTGTTGCCGGCTACAGCCAGCCTTGTGCTGTTCGTCTGGCTACTGACCCTTCACCTGCAGGCGGCCGGCGGGGTTTATGTAGCCTACGGCGGTATCTATGTGAGCGTCGCCCTGCTATGGCTCTGGTGGATCGAGTCGACCCCGCCGAACGCTAGCGACATTGTTGGCGTACTGCTCTGTTTGACCGGCATGGCCATCATCGTACTGGGCCCACTTCATCGAGAAGTGTCCACCTAGCCGTGGCCGCAAGCTCGGCTAACCACGCATCGGTCAGCAGAGCGTAGACCGCACCTTCGCGGCCTTCACAGGCCGCGTCCAGGGCGTCTGGCAGGGCTTCGACCGGCGCGTAGGCGTCGGGAAACTTCCAGTCGAGCAGTGTGCATCGGGCTGGCGGCACTCGAACTCGAACTCGATGTCCCAAAGCCGCGCAGCGCCGTTATCCAGCGCTTCGAGCAATACGGGGCCCTGGCGCCGACAAAACGCGTAGCAGGCGGCAAAGTCGGCGCACTTCAATCCCGCGACAATGTCCGACCATGGGGCTGTTCTCATCGATCATGCGGCCTAAATTCCCAATTCTTCGCGCCAACCGGCAGCGAGCTCGGGATCGTGCTCGGCCAGGGCATTCAGTTGCGCTTCGATGTCCACGCCGGCGGTGATCTCCTGATAGCCACAGCCGGGACAGATCCAAATCTCTCCGTCCATTAGATCGAACCGATTGACCGGCGATTGGCTGCATTCGGGGCAGGGCCCATCAACTTTTATCATAGGGGTCCTCGGGGCGGATGAGCCCATGGAATAGCTTAATCCTGCGCGTAATGGTCAAGCCAGCCGGCCGGCGGCAGACCCTGCCGGGACTGCCAATGGCCGTCCGGATTCTGGAACAGCACCACGGGCGTACCGCGACCGCCGACGTTGAACATGGCGTCGCGGTGGCGATCGAGGACATTGGCTATCTTGTCATCCGGTTTCTTGGGCGTGACACCGCCTTGTTCATTGGCCACGTCAAAGCCAGCCTCGTCCTGGGCGAGCATGCCGACGGGATCATCGGCCGACAGGATCGTGGCAGCCCGGCCGATACTGCTCGAACCGAGCACGCCGACCAGGATCCAGTGGATCCGCAGCTTGCCCTGTTTCACCAAAGGGGCGGTCTGCTGATAGAGCTTGTGGCAAAAAATGCAGTTGGGATCGAGAAAGACGTACAACGCCGGCGCATCGGCCGCGCCCTCGGTAATCAGATGTTCGGAATCCAAGCCGTCGATCGTCTGGGCGACGTCGGGCCGGGATTGATGCTGCCGTTTATAGCGTTTCGACAGATTCGTGCCTTTCGGCCCGTAGAGTGGGCCGAGCATGAGATAATCGTCTTCACCGTAGACCACGGTCTGGTAGCCGTCGCGTTTGACCCGATAGCCGGTCAGGCCCGGCTTGTCGGTGGGAAATTGTTTCACTACCTGGATCTCGCCGGCATCGACCATCCGGCGGAGCACTTTGGGGTAGTTCGGCTGCGGTGGGGATTCGGCCGCGGCCGGGCCCGCCGCGATCCCGCTGATCAAGGCGATGCCGGTGATCGCCGCAACAAGGGCATTATGGCGTGTCATGCGATCGATCTCCTGCAAGACTTGCATGGGCGACAGTTATCAAGGCTGCGGTGTGCCACCGAACAGCAGCCGCGCCGTTTCGACCCAGCGCCTGTAAAAGCGGTATCGGGGCGTGATTGCCGGATAATGAACCCAGCGGCCAGTGTCCGGATGCGGGCCTTCGAGTCGGCCGTCGGCGTACCAGCGCAGTCGCGGTCTCGTGCCGAACCGGCAATGCGTACAGTTGCAGCGCGCGAATATCGACCGCGGCCGGCCACCGGTTGATCTGCCAGACGATGTGCCGCGTTTGGATTTCGGCACCGCAGCGGGCGCAGTACAGGACCGGCCGATTCATCACCTCAGATCCGCCCGCTGCGGGCAACGGAAAAGCCTCGGCTGCAGGCTTGCCCTCTTGGACCATGCGATCCTCGATGGCTGTGTGGGGGTGAAAAGCCACCAGGCTTACTCCACGACACGCGTGCCTTTGGCTCGGCGCATTGTTTCGACGTGATCGCGAATCCGATTCCGAACCCGCTCGTGATTCTTGATCGCCTTGAGCATCAGATCGTCGTTCGTGCGATCGGTCGACAGCACCTCGACGTTGCCGCGGCCAGCCAGCCGGTACAGCAGCGGGGCCGTTGGATTCGTGTCTTCCACGCGGTAGAGCTCCACTTCCTCGCCGCGACGCGTGAGCAGGCCCCACTGCTTGCGTAGCCGCTGGCTGGTGAGCTCGTAGCGGGTGGCCTGCAGCGCAGCGGCATAGACGCCGGCGACCGCCAGCGGAATCAGCGCCAAGCCGACCCACGGCCAGGGCCCGTAGATGCCCAGCACGGCCGCGGCAATCACGGCGACAACGTAGATATGCAGATTCGTGACGTGGCCGGGTGTGGCTGACCATAGGATCTGCTCATCCTCGGTTGGGCCCGGTGCCGGTTTGATGCGAGCATCCACCGCGGCTCCGTCGTCGGTTGTATCGTTCATCGTCAGTACCCGTCGAAATGACGGGCTCATGCTGTCCGGCCGGCGCAGCTCGAACAATAGAAAATTCCGACAGGGGCGTGTCGGAATTTTGATCGCGCATCATTCATAGCCGCGATCCACCGCGGCCGTCCGTCGCGGTGAAATCTCGCCAGTGCCGCCAGCCCTGGCGACAGTAAAAGCCCCATTCGCGGCGTTTTCGGCCGGTGAGAGACAGCGTCGTGGCCGGGCGATGATTGATCAGTTCGATGCGATGCGGTCGCACGGCGTTGTATCGCATGACCACATCGCCGGCGCGTCGTCGATGGGCTACGGTCGGCCCACCCGGATGCCGGGCGTCGGCCGGCACATGCTCAAGGTATTCGCCGTCGAGAATGATCGTGATCCAGGGCCAGGGATGGTCGTGCAACGCCCGATCGTCGTCGCTGGCCAGAAATTGATGGACGAATACGTTACGTCGGTGGCCGTCGACCCGCGGATTCTCGTGCTCAAGATCGAGCCGCCGGATCGCCGGCGACCGGTCGAGCCAGCGCCGCCCCTGGCGGATGACATACCACCGGGCGAGATACGGGCCGTTCTCGTTCTGGATCAGGAAATCACTGGATCGAGCCTCGCTGTGGTATTCCCGCGCCCAGGTCAGAAGGCGACGCCGTAGTGTCTCCGGAAGCCGCATTGCCGATCGTCGTCTGGTAAATGGCGAGGCCAATCTGCGCGATCGTGTGCGGCGACACAATACAAAATCCCACACGCTGCTGTCGAAATTTTGGGATCGGCCGGAGCCAAGTGGTCAAAGACCGATCAGCCCCCAGCCGGGCCTCAGCCGGTCTGCGTTTGCGCGGCGTGGCGTGGCGACGCAGGTTATCCACAATGATTGTGCGAAAAAAAGGCCCCTTCGAAAAGGGGCCCTAAATTGGTCAGGTGGTCGGATTGATCGACGCAATGCACCGGCGGGGAATCCCCCAGCACGAGCCGTTGTCGGCTTGGCCGATCAGCGGTTTCCGGGACGTTAGTGTCACCGTGTGCGGAACACACCCTTCGGTGAGCGTGACCTGATCGCCGATCGAGGCCGCAGCCACCATGCGCTTGAGGCGTTGTTTGTCGGCATGACGTCGACGAACACGCTCTCGCCACGGTGCGGCGAACTCGCTATTGGGCACGGGGACTTCATCGAGATACGACACCGGACACGAGAGATCGGCCGGCCCCATCGATTCGTCGACGGGCTTGTAGCCCCAGCCGTAGCCCGGATCGTGAACCATCAGATACGCTACGATGAATCGACCCCACCCTGGATATTTCAGGTTTTCCTGAATAGTCCAGAGTACGTTGCCCCGCACGCATTTCCGATGCGTGCGGAGGTTGGCGTCACCTTCGGTGAGGTGTTCGATGAGTTCGGCCTTCGTCTGGCCTTGTGTGATTAACCATCCCATGGGGTTGCTCCTGTGAAAAAAGGGAACACCGGCGCCCGCCAGGGACGTGGTGTTCCCCGGCGGGTGGATGATGAGAAGTCCGCGTCAGCGGACGTTTGTGTTGAGCTCGGCACGGCCGCAGTGCGGCCGGCCCAGCATGACGTCAGTACGAATAATCGACGCCGCTTATGGATCCGAATCGGTCTTGTCGACGATGTGATGGAGGTCGATAGCCGCCTCGGTCAGGTATCGATGATCGACGACGGCATCGCAGAACGAGCCGTCGCCTTGCGGCACCTCTGAAAGCTCATCGTCATCGGCACCATCGGTGTCGTAGTCGATGATCCAAACGTTCACACGGATGGCCTCCGAGCGATCGGAAACCACCGCTTGCACCAGGCCACCTTCCATGACGATGGCCAGCATCGGCGGCGTGGTGTCGCGGTTTGCCCCGGAATGACCGGCGGACTGGGTCGATATCGTTTTCATGGTGTTGCTCCTGTGAAAAGAGGAACACCAGACCCCGCCAGGGTGATGTTCCCCTGCGGGTGAATAAAACGCCCGTGAATGGGCGTGGGTTTGTCAGATCAGACCGTTATGGCTGATCAGCCTGGCTGGCCCGGGCGAGCTCATAGGCCGTATCGAGATCTGACCAATCGATCGAACCGCCGTTGGTCTCGCCTTGTTGATACGCGGCCACAAGTGCGCGGGCCGCAGCCCGTGCTCTGGCGTCGGATCGAAGCTGTTTCACACTGCTGTCCGATACGGGGAAATCGCCCTCGGTCTCGATCGTTTGCACGATCTCAAACGTTAGTGCAGCTCCGGCGTCGACGTCTTCGTCGAAATCATCCCGAAGTAAGGGATGCTCCGGCGTGTCACCCCAGATCTCACACGTATCGAATAATGCCTGAGCACGTTCGATCGCGTGATCCTGGGACTCGGCCTCGATGCCGACCTGGACGTGGTGGAAGTAGGGCAGCGAATAGCCCACGACGTATTTCATGGTGGTTCTCCAATAAAACGGGAAACACCAAGCCCTCGGGGATGGTGGATCCCCGATGGATGAAAGCCGGGCTCAGGTAAAACCGGCAGCGAACGAGCTCGTCAGCATTCGCCACAGAGCTCGCGGAGTTTAAGGCCAGCCGTCTGGATCGCCTCGGCCGTGAGGTCGAATACCGACCCGGTCACGAAATCCTCGTCGCTATCGGATTCGATACCGCCGAGCACGGCCACGCCGAGTTCGACATCGGCTCGGATGGCCTTGACCGTCAAAACCCGATACGCCCAATCGCGGCCATAGGCGCAGGCCCGTTGGTACTGAGCCTGGCCGTATGCCGGATGGGCCTGGGCATAGCTGGCATTGGCCGGCACGAACCGGTCGAGCACACGATGGTTGAATCGATCGTGCGCGATCGCGCCGGGTACCCAACGATTTTGAAATTCGCCGATCGTATCGACGCCGACCAGATCCCAGCCGTGTTCATCGGCCTCGAGACGAGCTTCAACGTCAAAGCCGGACTCGCACCACCGCGCATAGCGTGGCTCGATCGAGTCGTTCCACGCGAAGCCGACACGAGTAATCCAGCGATCGACTTCCAGCTTCTGACCGGCGTGCTGCCAGGCTGATAGCGCCGGCAGGGCCGGATGCTGATGACGAACAGAGCGATAGATCTGTGCTTGTGTCTGCATGGTGTACTCCGAATGAATCGGGCACACGCCACCCCATTGGGGCGGCATGCCCGATGGGGTGGAAAGGAAAGACCAGGGCGAGGCCTGGTCGTGAACGTCAAATGAGACCGCGTTCGGCCATCGAGGTCGCGTGATCGCTTGCCACGATCAGATGATCCAGAACGCGCATATCGAACAATCCGACCGCCTGGGTGATCCGCTCCGTGATGTCGCGATCGGCCCGGGACGGCTCGGATACACCGCTCGGATGATTGTGATAAAGCACCAGACCGGACGCATTGAGCCGCAAAGCCTCCTTGGCGATCTCGCGCGGATAAACGGCAGCGCCGTCGATCGTCCCGCGAAACATGATCCGATCGTCGATAATCCGATTGCGGTTATTGACGAAGATCACGCCAAAGACCTCGTGCTCGAGGTGTGCGATCTGCAGCTGCAGATACTCCCGAGTCTCCATCGGGCTGCTCAGGACGGTTCGATCTGAGACCAGGTGGCGCTTCATGATTTCGCTCGCCTGGCGAACGATCATTGCATCATCGTCGGATAGCGCTAAAAGCATGGTGATACTCCTTGAAAAAGGGCACACCACGCCCTGCGGGGTGATATGCCCCGCAGCGGGAAGACGGATCTTGCGTTAGCAAGTCCGGATGAATTTAGACCGCGCCGAGATCGCTCGACGTACACGGCGAATCGAGGCCTTGTTCCCTGGCGAACCGATCAAGTCGGTGGGCCAGCTCCTCGATGAAGTAGGAATCGAAGCTCTGATCCGACAGCGCCGCGTTCTTCACGGCCATGTCGTGCTCGTCCTGAACATCGGCTAGAAAGCCAATATCAGGAATAGTGAGCTCGGAATGCCCGAAGACATCACAAAGCGCACCGGGCTCCTGATCGAATAGATCAGGAACGGACAGATTG
The DNA here is from genome assembly GCF_052044155.1 of Salinisphaera sp. SWV1. Lineage (NCBI taxonomy): Bacteria > Pseudomonadati > Pseudomonadota > Gammaproteobacteria > Salinisphaerales > Salinisphaeraceae > Salinisphaera > Salinisphaera sp. SWV1. The sequence continues at coordinate 40,345 of NZ_JBQDYE010000028.1, read as the reverse complement.
CACTCTGGTTCACTACCGAGCCGCCCGTCGCTGTCGAAAATGCCGATCGCACACGAGACCAGACGATTGCGCTCGTCGTAGCCGTGATAGATGCAGCTGGCGCCGCTCAGCCGTCCGGCTGGCAAGCGCTGAACAATGAAATGATGATGAACACGATTGACGATTGACTGACGATCGAGCGTGTTCGATTCGGACATGGTGTGTCTCCTGAAAAATGAGGAACACCAGCCCGCCAGGGGGATGATGAATCCCCCGATGGGAAGAAAGTAGCGTTCCGCTACGGTTTACGAGGCCAAGAGTGCCGATGCCGGCCGATCAAGCCCTTCATTGGACGCGAAACGATCCAGCCTTTGGCTCAAATCGTGACGGTACGACGCGGGATCCAGTTCGCGTTTGACATCGAAGTGCTGCCACGCAGTGGCGACCGCCGACCGGTGTTCGGACTCCAGGTCGATGAGAAAGGCGAAATCGTCGTTGTCGAGTTCGTCGTCATCGTCCAGGCCAAACAAAGCCGAGGCCAATCCCGGCGCTGCTTGCAGCTTGTCGACGAAGGGTGTGTCCAACTTATAGCGATCGGCCGGACGATAAACCCGGTCGCTGCGCAGGCAGCCAGCCCAATCGAAAAGGCTGACGACTGACCGAGCGGATCGGGTTAACGGCTCTTCTTTGATGATAAAACAGGCATAGACCCGGTTCAGGATCGCTTGCCGGTTGGCATGTGTCAGAACTGACACGGTGTTTCTCCTGTGAAAACAGGAAACACCACGACCCGCTCGGGGAAGGATGTTCCCCGGCGTGGGCGGAAGGGGCTGTCCAAGGCGGACAGCTGCTGTTTTAAGCGTGGATCGAACCCCGCAGGGCGCCTCGTCGCACGATCCGCGTGAGGCTTCAAGGGCTGCCATTCAAACCTGGCAGTGGGGTATTCAGCTTCAGACTAGACACGGCTCATTGCGAGTGTCAACAGACATGGCCATTCGCCAGGAATCAACTTGCCGTGTCAACGCCCGACCAGGCCGCATCACCCAACAAGCGAGACATACCGGCGTTCTTTACGGTGGCGGCTGGTGACACGACTGCTTGTTCTACGCCGTGAAGCAGGACAACCCGGATGATCGGGTGGCATTTGCTGACACACCTAACCAGCGTTATGTTTGTGGATAAGTATAAACGGGAATCATCATGACTACTCACACGCCCAACGTACAGCCGCGCCCGAGGCCGCTTCGAGCGTTGGCGCGCTGGCTTGGTGTCGGCGCACTCGGCCTCGTCGCCTGGATCCTATTGAGCGTTGTCACCGCGTTACTGGATCCGCGCGCCGAAGGCGCTGGCCTGATCGGGGCCTTCGATAGCCTGAGCGCGTTCCTGGCCACCGGCGCCGCGCTAACGGCCGTGCCGATGATCGCGTACACCATTCATCGGCACGGTTTCGGCCAATGGGCCACGATCGGCATCGCCAGCGCGCTCGTCGCGATGGTGCTCGGCCTGGCCGTCATGCACTGGCACGCCGTTCTCATCACCATGGCCGTCGTAACGCTTTTGGGTTTGATGCTCAAAAATGGGATTCCTGACACTATTCTGGACGAAGGTGACGAAGATGGCTGGCGAAACGGCTGGCAAGGTTTCGGCTGGTATGTGCAAGGCGTCCGCATTGATAATGAAACTGAATAAGCATTGGGTCTAGAGTTTCCCGCCCGAGGCAGTGTTTTGAGCTTTCGCTCCACCTTGCTTGCCTGCTTTACCAGCTTCGTCTGAACCACCTCTGACTGCGTTCCCCAAAACACTACCGGCTCCAGCACCAGCCCATCCCAACATTGCGAGCCACGCCGTGGGCAACACCACCACCATGGCTGCCTGCACTAGGGTCAGAATCGAAATATCGTAGGCATTGCTCAATCCGGCCATGAAGCCGAGCTTGGCCGCATCGCTCTGGTAGAGAAGGTCCACTAGGTTATTGTTCAGCCAGCGCGACAGGGCGAACCAGAACGTCAATGAGGCCATCCCGAAGTAGCCAAAGGTCAGGATACCAATGACCTTCATGCTGTAGCCGGAAATCACGATCACGACCGGAATGGCGATGACGATCGCCATCATCAGCAGATACTGGACCATGGGCATCGCCCGTGCCGCCACATCCTTCATACCCTCCGCCGGTAGCCAGCTCAGCCCGGCGCCCAGCGCACCGGCCGCGGTACCGATCGTGCTGTTGAGACCGTTACCGCCACCGGAACCGGACACAACGTCGCTGCCCGAATTGCCGTTCGCCATCCCGCCATGTGTGTTAAGCAGGGCACGGATGGCATAGTCGTCAGCCGTCGACGATGTGAACGCGGCATGAATGTTCTGCCAGAGGCTGGTATCGATCTGATCGTGCAGACGGGTTCTGAGCCCGTTCCCGGCAGCAGACCACCACTGTTTGCAGGTGGGATAGCCGCCTTGCGAGGGATGGGTACCGTAGCCGGAGTCCCGCGAGGCGTTGTAGGCAAAGCCCTGGACCAGCCGGTGAGACTGGAAGCTGTCGTAGTAGCCGGGGGTGTTGAGAAAATAGTGCGAACCAATCCAGTCGGTATCTTTGGCCACGTCCGCGTCCAAACTCTCGGACGCATAGAACAGTTGGGTCCGGGACCGGCCATAACACCAACGTTGGAATCGGGCGACCTCGCTACGCAGCGTCGGATCCTGGATCGCGGTGTGGTCAAGCTCGGTGCGTAGATACTGATAGTCGGTATTGCAGGGCAGCGCACCAAGCGCTGCGTTGGTGACGCCGTTCGAGATCGCATGAACAAGCGCCCACCACAGCGGCATATCGGCGGTCTTGCCGCCCAGGGCAGCGCCGGCACCGGTGGATGTCCCGCCGGTTGCCGTTTTCACGCCACACTTTTGATAATACTGTTGGTCGAAATTCGCCGGCGCGAACTGTACGCTCAGCAGCGGCACGGCGGCGAATATGTACACCAGGAGCATCGCATACAGCGTTGTCTCGATCCGGTTGAGCGAGAGCAAACCCTTGTTGCCCTCGTCCTCACCTTCACGGCGCGCGTTGTACCACTCGCGCGCGATAAGCGCAGCAAAAGGAATGGCGGCGAGCATGGTCGTATTGAGCACGTCCCAGATCGCGTTGCTCACGATCCAGCCGAGCATCAGCACGACGTTCTCGAAAAAATCGAATACGGTCAGATCCGCGCTCATGCCGCTTCTCCGCTAGCTCGCCGTTATCCAGTTGACGAGATCGGGCAGATTCGCCCCCTCGGTCACGACGATCACGGCCAGCAACATCCACTCGACACGGACGAGTCTTTGGCGCGCCGCTTCACCGCCATCGCTCTGGCGTTGCTGCAACGCGCGCAAGCGCGGGCGCCATCGCTTGATATACAGCGTGCCGATAACGACATAGACGCCAACCCGCCAGATCAGGGCGTAGGGGACGATCCGGGCCCCCCAATCACGGAACTCGACCGCGCCGCCGGCCATCGATAGGCCGATCGCGGCGATGGCGAACGCCACCACGAGGACCGCGGCCCAGGCGACAAGAAAGATCCCCCAGGCGCCGAGCCGGCGGGCTTTATTCGTTATTGCCATCGATTGCGCCCCGAGTGTCGATCTCGCGATCGCCTGGCCCCGTGTTGGCCGGTTCGCCGCGATGGGCGCTGGCCCGGTTACGGGTCAAGGCCATCGTGGCGGCGTTGTGGGCCAGGGACCGACGCACATCGATCTCGGTGCGCAATGCCTCGATACCGCGATCGAGATGCGTCAATTCGTTGTTGATGGCGTCCTGACCTTCATCGTTGTTGGCGATGCCGGGCTCGTCGGCGCCGGCCAACAGGATCCGGCGTGCCCAGAGGGCCTGCGTGAGCGTGCGCGCCAACGCCATCTCGGAGGCCAGGCGGTGGGTCAGCAGACCGCCCTGGGGATCATGCCGCAGCGACTTGATCACACCGCGCGATACCGCCAGCGTCGCGCCGGCCGAGACTGCGCGGAGATTGGCATCCGTGATCGGCTGGCTGCCGTTGACCATGGCCGTCAGATTCTTCTGGATCTCGTTCTGCTGATCTTCCAGGGCGCGCATCAGACCCGTACCGGATTTCGACTGCACTTTCTCGCAGCCGCTGCAAGTCTGGATCTGTTTCTCACCGATGACGTCGGTGATCCATTGCGAAGCCTCTTGGGGTGAACCCCAGACCGTGCACATGCCGCCGTTACAGCCGCTACCCGTCTCCCCGATATCGGGGCTCGACCCGGACCCGTCGCCGCCGGGCCACGAACCGCCGGGTGTCGGCACAGAGCCCCAGCCCTGGCCGCCTCCGGAAACCGGCTGCGTGCTGGTGGGATCCGTGCGACCGTGGAGGATGTTGTAGCCGGCCACGGCCGTATCGTGGGTCACATTGATCGGTTCTTGCGCGGTGCCACCCCGCTTCTCGCCGCCAACCCAGATCACGCCCTTGTTGCCGCCGGTGGCTTCGACCGATTGCTGGGCCGCGACGGCATCCTCGTTTTCCGCCGCTGTGGCCCGCCAATTCTCGGCCTCGGCTTGCCGCTGCCAGCCGCCTGTAATTTCGTCGGCCGCGCGACCCGCGATCGCCTTGCATGACGTTTTGGCTTTGTTGAAGTCCAGCCGGCCTTGCAGCACCCCGTTCGACAGCAGGTCGTAAAGACCCGGCGCAGCCCGCTGAATGATCATCGCCGGCAGGGCGGCGACCGCGGCCGTGGCGCTTTGCACGACCGAGCCCATCATGTTCTGGAAGCCGCGGGTCACGCCGTTCAGCTGATTGGCAACGGTCGCCTGGGGATTGAGCCCGCTGCAAGCCGAGCCCTCGTCCCAGCTAATGCCCAGACCGAGCTGACCCGGCTGATAGCCACGGCCGGCCGACGCGCTCACCGGGCCCCCGCCACCGATCTGGTAGTACAGATCGTCGCCGGCGGCCGACCAGGCGGTTAGGGGCAGGGTGAGACACAGAGCGCCGAGCAGCAGACCGGTGATCGGAATACGCGTCATGAATGACATGGCGACACCTCTATTGATAGCCTGGCTGAGGTCCGGCGAGTTGCCAGATGTCTAGCCCAGTGCGCTTATAAAGCACGGTCACTTGATCATGGCGTCCGGACAGACGGCGGGCTTTTTGGGTCACGCCATAGCTCATGTCGGTGCCAAACAGCCGCCCACGGGCGTGTTCTTTCTTCTGCAGGGCTTCGAGGCGATCTTTATCGAGCCCATAGGTCGTACTGACGTGAAATTGCACGCGATCCTCGCTAAGCGCCTTGCGTTGGGTGATCTCAAAATCCAGAAGCCGAATTACGCCGTGGAACCGCGTGTCCATCCGGTCCTGCAGATCCAGACGCACCCTGTCGACCGTCGGCCCGACATCGGAGCCCGCACCCGGCCATCAAGACGATCCCGCCAATCAGTATCGCGATCAAAGCCGTGCGCCGACCGAAAGACGTGTCGTTGTTCATCGTTTTCTCGCTAGCTCGAAAAGATCAGGACTTCACCGCGGCGCTTGCAGCATTGGTAGGGACGCCACAAGGCCCAGACGTAGTCGCCGTCGTCAGCGGTGACGTCGGCAAAGCTGGCGAGCACGCCGCGATCGGGAAAGACGGTGCAGGAATCGCTCATGTTGGGCTGCAGGCGCTGCCACTTGCCGCTCGACTCATCGCCCTCCTTGACGGGATCCGGTGGCCAGTAACCTTCGCGTTTCTTTGGATCCAGCGGGGTATAGACGTGCGGCTGACCGGTTCGCGTGACGAAATCGGCCACGCGCTGGGCAATCACCGCCGCGGCCTTGTAATCGTTGGCCTGGCTGACAAAGCCCGACCGGGGATAGACATGACCCCAGATGTTGCCGAGCACACCGACTTCGCGCTGGCCTGGTATCAACGCCTCGGGATAAGCGGACTCGGGCACGCCTTGCCGCCAGGCCAACGAATCGAACACCGACAGGTAATAGGGCTGCATTGGCGTCGCGCCGGCGTCACAGGTATAGCCGACGCTCGATAGCAGGTCGAAACCGGCCGCGGCTGGATGACCCACCGCGTCCGCGTTTTTGAAACGCACCTGTTGATGATCGCGCCCGTAACGACGTTCGCGCCCATTGCCGCCGTATTGCGCGGTGACGTTCGGCGGCGCCAGTGGGGAAATCACCGACCAGGGATTGTCGCCGGTGCGTTGGTAGACGGACACGACCAGATCCGGCATGTCGTGCTTGACCTTCACGCTGGTCTGCGTATAGCAGCCAAACGGCGTGCAGGTCAGCCAGACACACACGCCCTTGATCTGATAATCCAGGCAATCCCACGACGCGGCCGAGGCCACGATCTCGCCGGTATTGGTGGCCTCGGCCGGCCGCGGCATGACGCTGGCGCTGATCAACAGCGCAAACGCCGCGCACAGGACAAGCGGTGTGCGTTTCGTATTCATGAGCCGTCCTCCTGGGCGTTGCGGATCTCGGCCACGGCGGCTTTGACGTCGGGCTGGCCATAGACGACGTACTGGCCATCGACAACCACAGCCGGCACGCGCTCGACGCCGAGCCGCCAGGCGCGGAGCAGGCCGTCGTAGGCGCTGCCATAGGCTTGCTTGAAGCCTGACAGGCGCTTCTGTACGGCTTTCGCCGCCGCGGCCTTGTCACGGGGCAGGCCCTCGGACAACTGCTTGTCCAGCCGGGCTGGCTTGTCGATCTCGATGACGTCCACGCCGTCCGGCACATGCGTGACCGGGGCCCCGGCCACGGTGAACACCTCGACCTGGGCCGCGGCTGACCCGGCCGCGGCCAGCAGGGCGCATCCCATCAGTGTCGATATGATCCGACGCATGGGCTCACTCCCCGGTCGAGTCGGGCACCCTATCCATCTGAACCAGCGCGACCTCGGCCTTGCTCACAGCGAATCCATCGCCAGGCTCGCTGGCCCACAGGGCAAGATTTAGGGTGATTTTCCGAATGAAGGCCTCGTTTCCGCAGATTTCGAGACAGCGCTGCATCAGACCCAGGACGTGGCTACGCCATCGACGGCGGTCCAGCCGCTCGATGGCGGTGTCCTGTTCCTCGAGCAGCCAGTTCGCCCCGAATCCCGCGCGTTCCGGCGTCGTCACGACGCTGTGAAACGGCACTTCCGCCGCATCACGTAGGTGTTGTTCGACGCAATACGTCAGGATGCTGGCCAGCTGCGCGGTTTCCTGGCTATCGAATGACAACAGCAGGGCCTGACGTGTCGTCGTTGCGCCGTCATGGCCGAGCTCGTCCCCGCGCAGGTCGAAGATGACGTGATCATGGCCGTCGTGCTTGATTTGAATCAGCGCACTGGAGGGCTGCTGCTGACGAAACTTGATGCCGCGTCGGCCTTCAATCGGTTTGAACGGCGCGCTTGCTTGCGACGCGTTGATCCGTTCCAGGCCCATGTTGTCTTCCTGTGTCATGGGTTGGCTTGTGCGCGGATACCACGGGCTTCGTCCATGGCATCGGCGATATGCAGCGCCGCGTCGAGCTCCGAGCAGCCGCGTTCGATCATCACCCGGCGGCGCTCGGCTTTTTCTTCGCCCTCCGTGCCGGCCAGGGCGAGATAGCGGCTGGGCGGCACGACGCGGAACAACGCCTCGAGCCGGTCGGCCAACACCACGCCTTCGGTGTACTTGCCGTTGACCTTGGTCGCCGAGCGGATCAAGGCCTTCTGATCGTCCGAGAGGGTCTTGAAGCGGGCCAGCTGCTCGATTTCATCGGCGGGCGTGACCAGACAGACGTACCACTCGATCATGTTGAGCAAGCGCGCGGCGGCGTCGGGAAAATCCTCAAGATTCTGGGTCGCTAACCAGATCCAGTACGATAGCTTGCGGCCCATCTTCCCGGTCTTGACCAGATAGGGCGACAGCAACGGATTGACGGTGACGATGTGACACTCGTCGATGGCCTGGATGATCGGTCGGCCGGAATACTGGTCGCGTTCGGCGATGCCGATAATGATGTTGGTCAGGCTGATCACCGACAGCGCCAGCTGGGCTTCATAGCCGTCCCGTGCATAGTGGGCCAGATCGACCACCGTCACGTCGCACTCGGGCCAGGCTTTACCGGGCGCGTTGAACACCTGGCCGTCGAAACCGTCACAAAACAGCCCCATGGCCTCGGCCATGTCGTGGGCCTTGGCCTGCCGGGCCTCGGGGTGCGCCGGATCCTGCGATAGTTCGTAGAGTGCGTGACGCACGTCCTCGGTTAAACACGGCCGGCCGGCGTCGTTGGTGGTTCGCGCAGCGCGATAGATCGCATCGCGAACCAGGCGGCGATCGGCCCGACGAAAATCCGCTTCTTCCTTGGCATCGCCGCCGGTGATCATCAAGCGGGCCGTGATTTCCATCTCGCCGAGCAGATCGCGTTCTTCTTTGTCGGCGTCGTCGTCCTCGTCGATGACGACTGGCTCGTCGGCGCGGCGGGCATCCTCGCGATCGGCCGAATCCCGTCGATGGGTTGCCGTATCGTCGAGCAGACGGTGGGCGTCGGCGAACAGCGGCAGCGGCGGGGCCGCACCCGGCGCCAGGCGCACCTTGTTGACCGACAGACCGTGTCGGGCGAAGTCATCGGCCAGCAGGCCAAAGCTGTTGCCGACCTCAAGGATGAACAGCCGCGGCCGGCGTAGGGCCATGACCTGGGAAAAGATCGCGTTGAGCGTGGCCGACTTGCCGGCCCCGGTCGGCCCGAATACCAGCATGTGGCCGTTCTTCTCGCGATCGGCCAGCGACAGCGGATCGAAACTGAACGTCGCGCCGCCGCGATTGAAAAACGACAGACCCGGCCGGCCGGTGCCGCGTGACCGGCCGAAAAACGGCGCGAGATTGGCCAGATGCTGGACATAGCCCAGCTGGGTGTACCAGCCGCGCTTGTCCTGCTGCGGATCGTAGGCAAACGGTAGCCAGCGCAGATACGTATTCAGCGGCGCGATCTCGTCCTCGGCGGCCACGGGCTTGAGCTTGGCCTGCTGTAGTTGCGTGGTCAGGGCCAACGTGCGCTGACGCAGATCCGCGTCGGCGTCGCCCCGCACGAAAAAACTCAACGAGAACTGAAACATCTCGTGCTGATCGGCCAGCATTTCGCGGGCGCGCTTGCAGTCTCGTCGAACGCTCTCGGCGTTGACGCTGTCGCCCACGGCTTTCTTGCTGAGCAGATTGATGTGGTCTTCCAGCGGCTCCTGGGGCGTGGCCACGATCGTCAGCGCCATGATCGTATCTTCGGGCAACCGGTCCATGATCGCGTTGTAGACCTGCCCGTTGGAACGGGCGAGCTCGCCGGTGATGTGACCGACATCCGGACACTGACGCAGCTGCTCGACCGGGATGACCCGATGCGGCCGGTTGTCGAAATACCAGAGGCCGCGCTCGACGTCGCCGACCGGGTTGTTGTGGATGACGTCTTCGCCGAGATCGTAGTGGGCCAGATCCTCGATCGCGTCGTCTCCGGGATAGGCCATGCGCTCGTAAAACGCGCCCGGTTCGTGCCGATCCGTGGCCGGCGCCGGATTGAACCAGGGCAGCAGCCAGTGGTGGAAGGCTTCACCGTTCATGCGCTCGATGACCAGCCCGGAGCCGGACAAGGCCGCGGTCAGCCGGTCATAGACCCGATTGATTTCATCCTCGGCGGTCAAGCCTTCGGTCGCGGTCAGCCAGCGGTACAGCAGCAAGCGTACCCGGCGTGTCTGACCGCGCCAGCGCGTGTTCGTGACCCGGTCGTCGTGAAAAATCCCGCCGGGTTGGGCGATCGTGCGCAAATGCCGCGCCATGCCCTTGAGCCAGGCCTGAGTAAACGCATCGTCGGTCAGGCCAGCCGCGGCATGATCGTGCAGCGTCTCGATGTCATGGCGGGGATCGACTTCGTCACGCGCAAAGATCTGCACGATCCACGGATGGCGATCATATTTGGGCAAGGCGTCCTGAAACGCGCCCTCGATTTGATCGCGCACCGCGCCCAGCGTCTCCTGAGAGCGACCCTCGGTCGGGACCGGCCAGACCTCGGCCGCAATGCCCACAGACCGGCTGTCCTCGAGCAGAAAACAGCCGGATTGCGGCAGATACTCCACGAACGGCAGATATCGCGTGAACGACGGCCCTGGCCTGTAAGTGGCCGCGATTTCGCGATAGGTCGGTGGCCGGCCGCGGGCTTGGCCGTGCTGACCCGGCGGTGGGTCAGCCGGATCGACGGGATCGGCCGATTCGTCCCGATCGCTGGATCGTTTGGCACCCGTCAATAACTGGTGGAATACGTTGGGCTTCATCATCGTGTCCTTGTGATCGTCTGTTTCAGCGTGATGCCGACTGATGGTCGCCGGTGGCCTGATACTCGACCCGCTCGCCCGGCTCGCCGTAGTGCGGGCGGTTATAAAGCGGGAATACGGTCGAGTAACCCGGCACGGGCACCTGCTCGCCGGCTCCGCCCGACTGATGCGGAAAGATATAGAGCGTCAGATCCGGGTTGGGCAGACGCTGGAACTGACTGTGGATCTCGTTGGCCGCGGTGCGCGTGTACGCGGCATGGGCCGCACCGACGTCACCGCCGGCCAGCGGCCGGCGCAACGCCGCGCGAGCCCGGTCCAGATCCGTTGTGTGATCGCGATCGCTGTCGTCGTCCTCATCCGAGTCCGCGTTGCCGTGGGTTTGCCCCGCCCAGATGTCGGCCATGGTCGTACCGTTAGTCGGCAACATTTCTTCCTGGGATGTCGCACAGCCCGACGTCGCCTGGAGTGCCGCCATGGCCACGCCCAGGGCGAGCGCCCTAATCGAGGCCGTTCGCACGCGTGTCATGCGCATAGCGCACCTTTCGTCCGTTGTGTTCGTAGTCGATCGGGATTTCCTTGTCGATATTGACCGCGACCGGATGACCCGGCGGGACATAGACCGCATCGAAGGTCTGCCCGAAGCGCTGCTGGATCCATTGGCGGACCTCGTTCAATCCGCTCGAGGCGGCGGAGCCTGCGATATATTTGCCCACATCGCCGGTCACGCCGGTGGCCGTGCCCAGACCGCTGACGCTGGTCTCGGTCTCGCCCCCGGCGTAGGCGTTGCCCGCTGCGGCGCCGGCCGACAACAGCAAACTCGTCAGGATGAAGCTGCGCGCATTGGTCTTGCGCGTACCGGCCACGCAGGGCACGCCGGCGGGATTGGATAGATAGCCGATCTCGTTGTCGTCGTTATCGTTGCCTTCGCCGGGGCGGGCGGATTCCGGCACCGTGCGGATCCGGCCATCCTGAAACACAAACGTGATCGACTTGACCTTCCCTCTCACGCACGACAGCGTCCAGTCGCCGGTCGCCGTGCCGGATACGATCGCCTTTTTGATCTCGGGCAGCTCGTTGCCGTTGGCGGTCAGATTCTTGCCGCCGATAATCACCTTGAACGGATAGGGATCGGTGACGGTGCCGTTGATCGGGACGCGGCCGAGCAGGGCGGTCATGGCGACCGAGCCCATCAATGTTGAAGACTTCGGCACGGTATAGACCGGCGTGCCCGGGTGGGCGGTTCGATCATCGCCCGGCAGGGCCTGATCGGCGCTGTTACGAGCATTCGCGACGGCCTGCTTGCCGGAATCGAACGCCGTCTTGAATGCGCCGCCGCCGGGCGTGCTTGGTTCGTTGTCGCCGTTGCCGCCGGCAGACCGGGCTTCGAGCGGGTTGACCCAGGTCGTGCTGCCAGTCGCTGACTCAGGCGTTTCACCGTTCAGGCCCAGACCGACCGGCATATCCGGGTTATTTTGCGATTGATCGCCAGACGTCTCGCTGTCGAGCGTGACGCGTAGATTGGCGATCTTTTGTTGCACCGAGTCAATCAGCGACTGGCGCTGTTCCTGGGCCTGATCGTTCTGTTGTGACAGGGCATGCTCGATCTGACCTTCGACGTGGCGCTTCTGTTCGGCCAGCTGCTGATTCTGTTCGCGCAGTTTTTCGGACTGTTCCTGTGAGGCTTTCAGCTGAGACTGCATGTGCTGCATCTTGGCGACCAGGGTCGAGACCGTGTCGTTCGGGTTATCCGCTTCGACGCCCAACGCCTTGCGCTCGCTGTCGGTCAGCTGGCGCGGCGTGTTGTTCTGACCGGCCGTGCCGTGACCGGCACCGTTCTGACTGTTATGGCAGCTGCGCAGTACGAACACGATGACGCCGGCAATCAAGAGCGGCACGCCGACCTTGAGCAGCGCATTGGACTTAATCTGCATCGTCGGCCTCCGCTGTCAGCGCGCCCGCCGGTGGCCGGAGCGCATGGGACAGACCGCCGTTTTTCGTGACGGCGAACAGCGTCGTGGTGTCGGACAACCGACCCGCCGGACCGACAGTGGGCTGCATGAAGCTCGCGGCGTAGAAATCGCCAGCGAGATTGCGCGGGTCCAAGGCAAAACGCCGATTGGGATCCCGGTTGGTGATCTGGATTGCCGTCACGGTGTAGGGCGCCGCCCGCCAGGCCGCCAGCGCCCTGGCACGGACCGGATAGGCCGGCATGAGGCCCGAAATGCTGTGCGTGTGGATCGCAATGCGATGGATACCGGGGCTGTGATGCACGACGCGCTGAGGCGCATACAGCGCCTGCGCGGCGTGTCGGACCAGCTGGACCGGGAGTGGCGGACCGCCGCGATGGCCCGTGCCCTGCGCGAACGCCTCGGGCGGAATCGGTCGGCGATCGGCCGGCGTACCGGGGGCATGACGCGATGACGACGCGCTGTTGTCGTTCGAGCCGGCATCGTTTTCGATCCGGATCGACTCGTGCGAGCCGTGTGCCACCCCGGACAGATCCAGCAGCATGATCCGGCCGGTTTGCATGTCCTGTACTTGCACGCGCTGGGCATCGAAGGGTTTGTTGGCCTTCAAATACACCGCGCCGCCCGTCGATTGAACCCGCAGAACGTCGGGATCGGCAATCGGGTTCGGCAGACCCACGCGAACGTCGGTGCCGAATACGATGATGCGCTCGGTGCCGACCGGTAGCGCGACGTCGATCGGCTCGCGCTTCCAGTGGCGAACGTCGGTCGCCTGGGCGCTGATCGCGACCAGCGTCAGCAGCGCCGCCGCGCCAACAAGGGCATGCCGGACTGATCGTGACGCGTGCGTCATGATGGTCATTGATCGTCCTCCAGGCCGGCCTCGGCGGGGCTCGCGCTGTGTGTATTGGATGAGTCGGTCTGATCGGTCAGACTCAAACGCTGTGCTGGCCTGGCAAAGCAATCCAGCTGCAGGCCGAACGGATTGGATTCGGGATCCACGTCGGCGCGCTCGATTTGCAGGTAATACTGGATCGCAAGGTTCCGCACCGACATGCCGTGCACGTATTCGTTGATCTGGGCGGTCAGCGCGACGACCCAGTGATCGCGGTCGAGTACGGTGACATCACTCGGCTGATAGCCGTGACCGGGGATCTCGGACAGCGTGCGAACCCGATCGCTCAATTCATGCCGGCCGATGCGGCGCTCATAGTTGGCGTTCAGCTGATGTCGGCAGGACGGCGTCAGGTAAGCGCTGTAGCGCTCGAGATTGGCTTTGTAATCAGTCTGCCCGTCCTTGGGCCAGTGGTTGATCTGCTGCCAGATGTACAGACCGAACGAATAGACCGTCGACGGCGGGACTTTCCACCAGGCGCGGGTGCTGCCGCTACGCAGATCCGGCGGGTTATGGATCGTGAGATCCTGGCGTGCCTGATACCAGCCGCCCATGGCCACCAGGAGGTTTAGGACCAACACGCCGATCATGATGCGCAGTGTCATGATATGGGCATCGCGCGCCGCATTGCCGTGGCGGAATTGACTCACGACGGCTCTCCGGTGTCGTGCAGCCGGCGGCGACGCGCTTCAAAGCGCGCCGTGTCGACGATCAAGTCGGCCTTGTTGGCCAGGCGGTAGTGCGCCAACAGCCACTGGATGCGGCGATAGAGCCAGGATTCGGGCCGGCCTCGGCGCAAGCGGCGCATGATCAGGCCGCCCCACCAGACAACGCTTCCGGCCGTGACCGCCATGGCCGTCGGCACCATCGCGAAATAGCCCCAGACCAACCATCCGATCAGACCGGGTCCAATGCCGATGGCGGCACTGAGCGTGCCGACCAGCATGACCTCGCGGCCCGTCATGCCGCGAAAGACAATCGGGGCCATGTTCAGCCGGTTCGGGACGAACTCGATGGTGTTTCGATCGGCCACCGGTTTAACTACCCAGGATGCTGGAGGCCTTGTCGAGCAACCAGACGATCAGAATGATCATGGCAATACCGACGACCAGCGCCATGGCGAAGCCACCCCAGTTGCCGCGGCCCATCGTGGCCTCGTTGTATTGACTGATCGCGGCACCGACAACGTAATACATGGCGGCAGCCGCCAGCAGCAGGCCGACGAGAACCGCGGCACTGCCGGCCATTTGCTGTGTGTCGTCCAAAATGCCGCCGCCGCTGCCAGGATCACCGACGTCGGGTAGTCCGTCGGCCCAGCCGAGGACGGGCAGCCCGATCAAGAGGAGGGCGGCGAGTACGGACAGGCCGGTGGACAGCCACCGGTGGCGCCTGTCGGGCGCCATGGCGCGAGGATACAAACGGGTCAGGTTTTTCATAGCGATCTCCTTGCAGGGCGTGGGCGAATGGGATCGATCACGTCACGATCCAGGTGATGAACAGAACCAGGAACAGAATGCGGACCATCGCGATCAGGAACGTGTCTTCGGTGACGCGCGTGCGCGCCCAGCCGCGCCAGAGCGACAGCAGGGCCCAGGCACCCCAGAACAGAACCGCAACACAGGCCACCCCGGAAATCAGAAAGGCGAGCTTGCTGATGGACAGCCCGGAGCCGGCGGCAAAAGCCGTGGCGGGGTTCATCGATCGGCCCCGGCCCGCTGGGCGCGATAGGCGCCGGACAACGGCGTCGATTGACGCGGTAGCATGCGCGGCGGCGATAGATACGCCCGCAGGCCGTTGCGCACGTCGTTAAGGTCGGCCCGCAGCCGGCCGATATCGAGGATGACGCGCCGGTTGGGCTGAGCGCGCTGACGCTGGGCGAGCCGGTCGATGACCCAATCGATGCGTTGCAGCTGTTTTTCGATGAGCGCGATGTCCTCGCGCTGGATCGGATCACGCGGGTCAGCCGCGGTTGCGGTCTGGGCCAGGCCGGCGATCGCCAGCAGGGCGATCGCCAGCGCAACGGCGGCGGTCCGGCGCGGGTTGTGTCGGGCAATGCGTTGCACAGGCGGTCGAGTCCAAAGCGTTGGGCTCAGCCTGACAAAGCGATCGCGCTCGGTGCGGCAAAATTCCGACAGGGGTGTGTGGGAATTTTTACGCGTGCCGACGAGTGACATAGCGCACCCCCGATTACAGGTATTTCTTGAACGAACCGACCGTGACGGACACCAACACGCCGAAGCCGGCCGCGCAGGGCACCAGAAACAGGTTCGGATGGATCGAAAACGGGAGGGACAGATAGGCCAGCCAGCCGAGAACGAACACCGGGCCGGTGATGCGTTTGGCGTGGTGATAGATGAACGCCGATTCGCGGCCGGCGCCGAAGCGGCGCAGATCGCGGCGGACTAGGCCATCGACGATGGCCACGAACGCGGCCATGACGAACAGCGGGATCGTCAGCGCCAGGATGAACACGCGGATCAGCACGACCAGACAGACAGCCAGCCCGGCCTGGCTGTAGATCGCGATCGTGTGAGCGAGCCCGTCACCGTCGGCGTGCGCATCGAACCAGCCCGTGATGCCAGTCGACACGAACACCGTCTGATAGACCCAGGCCAGTACGTTCTGTCCGGTCGCCGCCGGGTTTGAGACCAGCAGCGAACGCGTGAATTCGGTATCGATCCAGCCCAGCTCATGGCTGAACATGTGCTGGGCGTGCTGCGCGCCCGGTAGATCCCACCAGCCGAAATAGATGCCGAGCCATTCGATCGTGATCGAGGTCAGGATCGAGATCACGACCACGGCGACGATCCGAAAGGGCAGGGACAGCATCCAGCCGAACAGCGTCGGCCGGCGGGCTTTTGTCTGCGTGGTTTCGGCTTGTGTGGCCATGCTCAGTCGTCGTCCTCGCCGAGCTCGGCACTGACGGCGGTGTCATGGATCGTGTCGCCGGCCCAGCTGTTGGGCGTGCTGGCCTGGGCCGTGGGTTCGACCGTGACCGGCGGCGGCGCCACGTCATCCCACCAGTGATCGGCCGTCTGATAGCGCTCGCGCATGCGCTCGGCCATGTCGGTCAGATCGGCCGGCAATTCGGCCGCGTCTGCGGCCTTGGGCAGCGGCATACGGATCTTGTACAGCCGCCCGCCTTCGATCAAGGCGAACGCTTGGCCTTTCGGCAGCTTGATGATGTCGGCGGCCGTCAGCATCGGCTTGGGCGTGGTTGTCACGCGGTCGCCGCCCGACGAGGAAAAATCGGTGTCGGTATCGACGTCTGAGTTATCGCCGGCCATCGACACGAGCATGCGCTGGCTGACCATGACCTCCGGCAACTGACGGGTCAGCAGCTGGGCCGTCATTTCTTCGCGCACGCGCAGCATGATGACGTTGTTGAAGTTGCCGATGACCTGGCGGGCCTTGGCGGTATTGCCCAGCCGGGCCTCGATGTCGGACAAGGTCTGGGTATAGGCGGTGACCTGGACCCCGGCGCCGCCGCCCTTATTCATGAGCGGGATGAACTCGTCGCCGATGAGCTCGTTGAACTCATCGCAGTGCAGATTGATCACCGGCTTGGTACCGGGATCGGCGCCGGGCAGGCCGTCGTCGACGCCGCGCTTGTAGATGTCGCCGGCCACCGAGACCAGATCCGCGAACATCGAATTGCCCACGGCCTGGGCGACCTCGAAATCACTCAATGCATCCAGACCCACATAGACGATGCCCTTCTGGCGGATGACCTGGCGCCAGTCGAAGATGTCGCGGTCGTCGTCGATGTCGTCGTAGTTGGGTGACAGGAGCTCGGCGGTCGCGCCGGTGGTCAGTTTTTCCAGCAGCGGCAACAGCGAAGCCACGATCTTGTCGAAGTAGGTCTTGTCGTAGCGCACCGCGGATCGCAGACCGGCGAGCACCGGATCGGCGGCCCGGTTGCCTTGCAGATAGAACTCGATGGCGACCACGCGATAGGCCCGGCCCTGCATGTTCCGGGGCACCTTCTTCTCGTTGAGCCCGTTTTCGATCGCCGTGATCTGGGCCCAGGCGGTGTCGTCGAGGCGCGGCAGGCAATAGCCGGCGTACTCGATCATGAGCTCGTCAATCGCCACCACGTCAGCCAGAATCTGCTGGTAGGTCGGCCGGTAGCCCAACGCGTGCCGGGCGCGGGCCACGATGTTGACGAAACGCCAGGCGAACTCGCGAAAGGCCGCTGAATTGCCTTCGCCGGACAGCTGGCCGGACAGGCGGGTGGCAACTTCGGAGATCCGGCCGAAGCGGCCGACGGCGTTATAGCGCGCCGAGACCTCGGGATACCCCAGGTGGAACACGCGAAACGCGTCGAGCCGACCGGCGCGCTTGGCCTCGACGTACATGCGCTTCATCAGGTCGGCGTCGCCCTTGGGGTCGATGACGATCACCACCTCGCCGCCACCCACCTGGCGGCGGATGTCCTGGGCCACTAGCACTTCGGCCAGGCGCGTCTTGCCGACGCGCGTGGTGCCCTGAACCAGCGTGTGCGCCACGCGTTCGGCCAGCGGCAAATAGATGTCAGTTTCGCCCGGTTCGACCGCGTGCAGGGCCGGATCGCCGCCGACTGGCGGCAGGGGCCGCACCGGATTGAGAACCGTATCGGCGCGCAGGACATCGACCAGCCAGGTCAGATGCCAGCGCTCGAACGGGGCCTCGAGCGCGCGGGCTGCGCGATAGGCGCGGCTGGGCATTAGAAACGCGTGCGCTTCCGGTTGCTGAGCCTCGTGCAGCCGGCGGGTGTGCTGAACCTGCCAGCGAAAACCCCGCCCCAGCCAGAGATAGCGCTGGCTGACCGGGATCTGGCTTGATGCCAGCGCGAAGCGCGGCAGGCGTTTCATGCCGCGTCGATAGCGCACGACCTGCCAGGCCTGACCCAGGCGATAGAGCCCGAATCCGGCGAACGCGGCGGCCAGACCGTATCCCACGCTGGGCGTTAGCGCGATCATCCAGGGCGCGGCCAGGCAGACCACCCCACAGCCCGCGCAGGCCAGGGCGGTGTAAACCTCCACCGCCGGCCGGAGCAGGGTTTCGATGGGATGAGTCGAGGCCATGCCTAGCGCGCCCCCGGCGTCGCGCCCGACGCGTGGTGACGGGCGACGACCATGGCGCACAGGTTGTCGAGCGTGATGGACGCAAGACTCATTGCTGGATTCCTTGCGGGGTCACGAGAACGGGGTAGTGCGACAGATGCAGGCGGGCTGCGATGTCGTCGCCGGCCACCGGCCGCATCACTAGGCCGTTGCCGGCCGCGCGCAGCTGTTGCAGCTGGTCGACCGATTGCACGTTGACGACCAGGCCGACGGCGTGCAGTTGATGCAGGCGCTGGCCACGCTGTTTCAGCCATCGAAGCGATAGCGGGCCGGCGCCGATGATGAAAAACGGCGTCATGCTGGCCGGCATGGACAGCTTGCGGGGCTCGACATGGCCCGGTGTCAGGCGATCGCTGGCCACCGGCAGCATGTCGGCCTCGCGGATCGGGCCGTGGGTCGTCGCCTCATCGCGTGCGCTGTAAGCGTCGTTCTCATCCACGTCCGCCGCGGCGATCGGGGCGTAGTAGGGCCGGGCCAGCATGCCGCCGTGGCTCGCAACCACGGTCAACGTGGCCTGGGCGCTGGTCAGACCGCCGAGCGCCAGCGCGCCCGCGGCCAGAGCTCTAATCCAGGGCATGGGCCTGTCTCTCGTGCGTGGGATTGATCCAAGTCACGCGCGTGGCGTGATTTAGATGGTTGTGCGTGGTGGCCACACTGTGGCCGCCGGGATGCGCGTGTTCGGGTCGATGCCGGGTGGCCACACTGTGGCCATCCTCTGGAGGCGGGATGACCCCGTCGCCGATCGCGGCCAGCTGGTGGCGAACCGCGCGCTGGTAACGCGCGGCCGGCGCGCCGCCCGCCGGACGGTGATAACAGCCCGTGGCGGCGAGCCAGCTGTCCGGATGTTGGTGATGACAGCGCGCCAGCACGGCCGCGGCGGCGTCGAGGTTGGCGTAGGGATCCAGTGCATCGCACGGTTCGGCGAAACGTCGGCCATTGCCGAACAGCTGGCGCTGCCAGCGCACGTTCAACTGCGCGATGCCGACGTCGACCACGCGGGTTTGGGCCAGCGCGCGATGTAGCGCGCTGCAGGCGGCGTCACGCGTTGTATAACGATGCGGCGTGCCGGCGACGTTCAGCGTCCACGGCCAGGGCCGGCGTCCGAACGACAGCGTCGTGGCTGATTCCGTCAGCGACAGGGCATAGAGCATGACCGGCGGCACGGCGTGCGCCTGGGCCGCATGGACATACGCAGCCGGGACACGCGGCGACCCGGCCATTGCGGCCGGCGCGAGGCCCAGAAGAAGCCAGACGAGCCCCCGCATCCGCATACTCAACGAACCACGCGGGGCAACGAGGCGTGCGCCATCTGAGCGGCCACCCGCTTCGGTGCGTGGTTGAGCGTGATGTCGCCGGCGCGCACCCGCTCGGGATCCAGGCCGACACGTTTCGCCCAGGTCCGGATCGCGTCGTCGGAATCGGCACCGACGACGTAGATGTCCATCGGCGTGTGCGAGGACGCCAGCTGCTGGACTGTGCGCCGGCAGGCGTCGCAGCCGTGAGCCCGCACGATGACGCTCGCGCGGGTGGCCCGATTCAGGCCAAGCCGCTGGGCGTCGCGTTGGCCCGCGTCCATGGCTTTCGCCATGGCGTCGGCATGCACGCGCTGCGTGTTCGGATACAGTTTCTGCCAGGCCTGGTCGTAGGCTTTCTGGAAATTAAGCACGCGCTGCACGCGATCGTGCTCGAGGTGGGCGAGCTTGCGGGCGTATTTCTGGCGCTCGACTTTCGAGCGCGCGTGCATGCCGAGCAGCGTGATCGGATCCAGCTTGTCCGAGCGATAGCCGTCGATGCCCTGTTGCAGTTGCTTGTAGCGGCCCCATTCACTGACCGACAGATCCCACTGCCGGGCGTGTCGTTTGGCCGTGTCACGCGCCTGGGTGTCCTGTTGCCGGGTGGCGTGGGCCGATGTATGCGCAGCCGGTGCCGGCGCGGCGGATGCCACGCTGAGGCCGGCGCACAGCGCCAATCCGAACCAACGAAGCGCGAGCGATCGTGTTTCCATGACTAACCTCGATCCGGCAGGGCCACGGCGATCGTGTGCGGGCCCTGCCTAAAGATGGCGCGGTCGCGATCCGTCTGGAGGGCCTGCAGCTGCCAGCCCGCGTACGGATCGCCGGGCGACAGCCAGGTGATGGCGCGCAGGTCGGACGCGTGGTCGGATGCAACGCCGAGAAACCGATGCGTGCCGCGGATCTCGACGCCGATGAGCGTGAACGGCGCCGACGCGACCGAACGCACTGTCACCGGCGAATGAGATGATCGCGTGCTGTTTGGCGAGCCGTAGTCGGTGTCGTCTGTCTGCCGGGATGCGTGTGCGCCCGACGGATGCCGCGCCTGGGCCGCAGCGATATGCAGGCTCAGATCGGTGGCCTGGTGGACCGCGTCGCGCCGCCGGGCTGCGACCGCGCAGCGGTCATAGCGCCCGAGATAGAGCCGCTGACCGTCACGCGGGGCAAACCAGTCGCTGAGTTGCGCCGATTTGACGGCCTCGATGGCCCGGCCGAGCGCCTTGTCGGATGCGCCCTGGAAAAACACATCGAACTGATGAGCCCGATCGCGCTGGCTCGGACACGCGCCGATCGCATCGGCTGGCGGCGAGAGCGTGCCGGCCGGTTCCGACGAATCATCATCGCTGGCCTTGTCACCGCTGCCGGCGCTCTGGCCGTCATCCGGGCCGGCTTGCGACTCGCGCGGCTGACAGTCGTTCTGAGCCTGGGGGGATAGGGCGTCCGGCGTCTTCGACGGCTGGGTTTTCTTTTTGCCGGATGGCGATGTCTGCGCCGGCTGGGGCAGCCGGCGCAACCGTGTCTTGAGATCGCTGACCGTGTCCTCGAGGCGGTCGATGCGCTGGGCCTGGTCGTCCAGGCGCTGGCTTTGCTTGTCCGCGGCCTGCCTCATGGCCTGGACCTGTTGCAGCAGCTGGGCCAGCTGCTGCGTCTGCTGATCCGGCGGATCATCGGATGGCGCCTGGGCCGGCCTGTTCTGATCGCCACGCGTCGAGTCCGGATCATTCACCGGCAGCCGGGATGCGTTCGATGAACCAGAATCGGTCTGTTCCGTCGCCCGGTCATGGTGCTGGCCGATACTCGAGTCGCTATCGCCGTCGCTGCAGCCGGCGACCGGCGCCAGTGATGCGGCGATCAGCAGGGCAAGTGGAAGCGTGCGGTTACGCATCAGGCAAACCTCGTTAGGAGCGCTGTCGGCCGGACGGCGGCATCTGTGCCGTGCGCGCACGCCGGTCGAAACAGACCGTGCGCTTGGCGTAGTCGACATCCAGCCGCCAGGCCGGACCGGCGAGCACCTGCAGGGCGTCGGATAGCGTGGTCGGGCCGAGCTCGCGGTGTACGGCCGGCAACGGGGACGAGAAGAAGCCGGTCTGAGACAGGCGGGGGCACAGCCGCAGACCGGAATCCCGGAGCACATGGACCAGACCGTCGCGAACCGTCAGGGACATCGATTGGGGGAGATCGATAGTCACGGCCTGGGCCAGCAGATTCCGTTGGCCAGAGGTCGGGGCCAGGGGAACCAGCTGATAGCGGCCGGTGCGCACGACGTTGGGCTGCGGTCCAGTCGCCGGGGAAGCATAGATATCGGCGGGCCGATCCGGCGCGGGTTCCGCGCTCGAGGCCGGGGAGGCATGCCGTGGACTGGCGCAGCCGCCCAATGTCAGCAGCAAGGCCGTGACAGCCACGCCGCCGATCATCGCGCGGCGTGTTGCAGATCGAGATGCGGCCATATCGCGTCGTCGTGCCGATGGGTTCGCGGCCAAACTGGCCGAGACCCGGTCGCGGAACAACACAAAATCCCGACAGGGCGGTGTCGGAATTTTCGATATGCAGGGCGGGGGTTCCCTTGTTCTCGAATGTACGGGATTACCGTATAATGCGTTGCATATGGAAGGCCGATTCGATCCGACGAAAGACGCGGCCAATCGGGCCAAGCACAAGCTCTCGTTGGCGTTCGGAGATCAAATCCTCGCCGACGACAATCATCTGATCATGCCCTCGATTCGTCCACAGGACGGGGAAGAGCGCTTCAAGGTGGTCGGTGTCGTGGGACAGAAGCTGTTCACCGGCGTATTCGTGTGGCGGGGCGATCGACCCCGATTCATGTCCGTGCGAAGGAGCAATAAAGGTGAAGAAAGAGCGTATTACACTGCCCTCTGATCCATCGGATCCAGAAGACTTCGACGTCACCGCGGGCGCCATGGACCGCGCGCAGCGCGCGCGTTTGATCCGCACGACCCGCACGAGACTAGGGCTGTCACAGGCCGAGTTCGCCCGCCGGTTTCGCGTACCGGCCGGCACACTGCGGGACTGGGAACAGGCACGGGAAACCGCGCCGGACTTCGCGCTCGCGTACGTGAAAGTGATTGGCCAGCATCCTGATCTGGTTGAAAAGACGATCGGTTAGGCTCGCTCAATCAACGTCGCCATTCCGCGACCGGGCGCAATCAACACAGCGTTGCACGCCCGGCGGAAGCTCACGCCGCCGTACCGGGATAGGCTCATCGCACTCGACGCAGCGCACGGCACTCGGTCGAGCGGCGGGCGCCGCCTGGCGCGCCGCGAGCGAGCGCTGCAACTATTCTTCCTGAAGTTCAACGGCCTGGTCGCCGACGTCAGCCATGCGTCGTCTCCTATTGTTCCACTCGGGGCAAGGCAATCCCAGCGCAAACGGATGGATCATCGGGGCAGGTCATTCCTCGGCGGCTTTCTTGCGACGCCGTTTGCCGCCGATCTGGACGGTGGTCGTACAGTCCGGATAGCCGGTGCAGCCCCAGAACGCACCGTGCTGGCTCTGGCGCTTACGCATGGCCTGGCCGCACTCCGGGCACTTCTTCTGCGGCTTGGCCTCGATCCCCTGGGGCATGGCTAGGCCGGAACGGCTGACCTGGCCGACCGCGGCCCGGACCCACTTCGTCTGCCGGGCGACAAAATCGTCGAGCGTCATTCGGCGGGTGCTGATGTCGTCCAGGGCCTGCTCCCACAGCGCGGTCGTGTCCGGATTGGTAATCGTCTGGGGCAGTACGCCAATCAATGCCTGGCCGGCTTCGGTCGAGACCCGTTTCTTCTTCTTTTTCGCCAGGAAACCGCGATCAATCAGTGTCTTGATGATGCCGGCGCGGGTGGCCTCGGTGCCCAGCCCGGCGGTGTCCTTCATGATCTTTTTCAGTCGTTCGTCGGTGACCCGCGACGCGATATTTTTCATGGCCGCGATCAGCGTGCCTTCGGTATAGGCGGCCGGTGGGCGCGTCTGTTTGGCCTGAATCTTTATGTCGGTAACGCGACAGGGATCGCCCTCGCTGACCGCAGGCAAACGCGCATTGCCGGCCTTGTCTTCGTCGGTTTCGTCGGCGGATCCAGTGACCGTCTTCCAGCCCTCGACGATCACCGTCTTGCCGCTGGCACGCAACGCCGCGCCAGCGACGTCGATTGACAAGATCGTGCGATCGGCCTCGTGGTCCGGATAGAACTGCACCAGATAACGTGTGCGGATCATCTGGTACAGCTGTTGCTCGGCCGCGCTCATTCGGCTCAGGTCGGCGGACTTCGCCGTCGGGATGATGGCGTGGTGCGCCGTGATCTTTGTGTCGTTCCAGGCCTTGGACTGCGTCGCTGCGTCCGCTTGGTCGACAGCGTGCGCGATGGCCGGATCCGTTTGCGTCATGGCATCCAGCACGGCATCGGCTTCCGCGAACATGCTGACCGGCAGATAGCGGCAGTCGGTTCGCGGATAGGTCACCGCCTTGTGGTTTCGTACAGTGACTGCACCGTGTCCAGGACCGCCTGTGCGCCCATGTCAACGGCTTGACCGGCGTCCTGCTGCAGTGTTCCGAGATCGTAGGGTAACGGTGGCGAGACGCGCTCACGTTTCGTTTCGGTAGCATGGATTCGGGCCGTGGTGCCCGATATCTGCTGCGCCACAGTTTGGGCCGACGGTTGATTGAGACAGCGGCCCTGGGCGTCCGCGATGTCCGCCGGAGGTTGCCATTGTGCGGTCAAGGCCGCACCGTCGTCGGTCGCCAGATGGGCAACCAAATCCCAATACGGTACCGGTCGGAACGCCGCGATCTCGTGATCGCGGTCCACGACGAGCCGCAGCGTCGGCGTTTGCACGCGGCCCACCGGCAACAGCCGGTCGTGGCCCTGGGACCGGGCCATGGTGGTATAAGCCCGTGTCAGGTTCATGCCGACCAGCCAATCCGCACGGGCCCGGCCCAGGCCCGCGTAATACAGCGCCTCGGTCTCCGCGCCGTCTTTCAACTGACGCAGTGCCGTGCGGATGCTGGCGTCATCGAGCGCTGACAGCCACAGCCGCGACACACGGCCCCGGAAACCGCAGCGGTCCAGGATCTCGCGGGCGATCATTTCGCCTTCCCGATCGGCGTCGGTAGCGACCACGACATGCCCGGCCTGGCCCAGCAATCGCTCGATGGCGCTGTACTGCGCCTTGACCTTGGGCCGGACGTCCAGACGCCACTGATCCGGGATGATCGGCAGCGTCTCGAGCGACCAGCGTTTGTACTGCTCGCCGTACTGATCGGGAGATGCCATTTCGAGCAGATGCCCGAAACACCAGGTGACGGTTATGCCGCCACCGAATAGGTAATGCTTGGTCTTGTTCGTCGCGCCGAGAATCCGCGCAATATCGCGAGCTTGGGAGGGTTTTTCGCAGAGATAGACCGTATCGCCAGCCATGGTTTCGCCGGTTACGTGAAGAACAGTCAGCATCGCAACCCGCCAACGCCATCAGGGCGAAAATCGTTGCCGGCATCGTCGGATTTTCACAGTAGCCATCTTTGCGAACCGAGCGATGCTCGAGATAATCAAAAAAACAGTTTCAAGAATGGCGGCTTGCGGCCGTCTATAGATCGGGATTGTTGATAACACGACGGCCATAGAGCGTCTGCGGCGCCCCTGCCATACAGGCAAACATCCAGGGAATGTTCAACAGATGAGCATGTCGATACGCCTCGCCCGTGCGTTCAATACAGTTTGAGCAATCGTGTTCAGTGCAACCGCACACGCGGCAACGCCGAATGTCGTTTTTCATTGTCATCGTCCAAGTCTCGGTAAAGACTCAACCCGCTGTCCACACTGTGGCCAGCGGGTTTCGATCGCCTGGATCGATCGCGCTCAATCGTCATAGGCGACGGCCTCGGCAGCGTCCTCACTCGTGCTGTCTGCGGTATCCGTCGCATTGGGCGATCGACGCTCGCGCCGCGTCACGGATTCGACACGCGACAGATCCAGCGTGATGTCGTCGGCCGTGAGTTCCAGGCGCGAAAACTTCTCGCCGTCCTTCTCCCAGCTGTTCTGCACCAAGGTACCCTCGGCCTTGATGCGGAATCCCTTATCGAGCACACGCGCTGCGTGTTCGGCTGCGGCGCCCCAGCGCGATACGTTCAGCCAGAACCCGCCCTTATCCTTGAAGCCGCCGTCACCGTCCGGAATTGGACGATCGCAGTACATGCGCATCTCGGCGACCTGGCGGTTCTCCCCGTTGACGGTGACGGTTTTCAATTCGGGAGCGGCCGCAAGATTGCCGCGTGCGGTGAATGAGTTCGACATCAGTTGGCTCCGTTAATCAAGCGTGCGTGTCGCTAGGACAAGGTCAGCCTCGACCGGCGCATGGCGCCGTACAACAATGAATCCCACGGTTTTGCCGTGTCATTTAGATTGGTGAGCGCTGGCGTGGACGGGTTCGTGCAATCGTCCGGTTGAGATCGAGACAGCCGGGTTTGTCCGCGTGCATCACCCAGATATGGCAGCGCAACGCCTGATTCATGAGTTTCGATTGATCCGCGAGACAATCCGCAAGCTCGTTCAGGGACGCGAAGCGACCGTCGCGAATCGCGGTCTCGAGGTCGATGGCTTCGTACATGCGACCTGTGAGCTCGGCTCGATCCCACTCATCCGGCACATTCAATCGAGACATGGATTCTCCCTTCCTCGTCGCGCGAAGCCGCCGCCGTGATATGGGGGGGCCACACTGTGGCCACCCTCGTAACATCCGTTGACGATCGACTCAGATCGCTCACCGAAACAAAACATTCCGTCGCTGACGACGTCGGCGGTTATCCGCGATCGTTATGGTTGTCAGGCGCGCCGGCCGCAAGGCCGTCACGTTCGATGACCTTGATCTGCTCGAGTCCATCGAGCCAGCCCTGGATTCGGTAGTGCTCATAGGTGGCGATCGACAACCGCATATTGAGATAAATGCGGCGGCGCTCGTAGTTAAGCCAGTGCCCGCGGGCAGACTCCGGGACTCGAGCAAGCAATGCCAGACCTTGCTTACCCGTCAAACTGATCGCCGTCGTGCTTTTATTGCCCCATCGACGCGCGCTCGACCGGCGCCAGCGATAGAACGTGAGGCTTCGATCGTTGTATCGAACGATTTTGGCAGGAGCCGTCGGAAACTGTTTGCCGAATGATTCACACAACCGAGCACCCTCGGCTTCGCCGTCACGTATGACCTGTTCCAGGGCGGCGAGACGCTGGCGCGCCTCCCTTACCCTTAAAGGGCCCTTTAAAGGGGCTACGTCAAATCGGTCGGCCACGGCTTCGTCAGATCCGGCGTAACCCACCGCGTTCTTACGACTCATCATCGTCGCCGTGCTCGTCGGTCGTGGCATCTGTGTCAGTCACCTCATCCGTTGTCGCGTCATCGTAGCTGGCCACACTGTGGCCAGCCGTGTTGTGCGAGGGCTGCACGCCCTCGATTGCCGGGGCGTGCTCGGGTCGCAGATCACCGTCCAGGACGGCTTGTGGCAGTTCGCCCATAGCTTGTCGGGCGCGTTCGGCGCGCCGCGTACCCTGGCGCATATCCTCGCGCTTGACCGCGGTCGCCCGGTAGCCTTGGGCTGTGGCAAAGGCCCGCCGGATCGCGCGGCCGGCTTCGCCGAGCATCCGTTCGGATTCATCCCGGTTCATAAGCCCGACAT
Source organism: Salinisphaera sp. SWV1 (assembly GCF_052044155.1). Lineage (NCBI taxonomy): Bacteria > Pseudomonadati > Pseudomonadota > Gammaproteobacteria > Salinisphaerales > Salinisphaeraceae > Salinisphaera > Salinisphaera sp. SWV1. Next base: position 13,186 of record NZ_JBQDYE010000028.1, on the reverse strand, counting down.
GGCGCGCCGTCAGAGCGGCCAGCACGAGTTCGTCCATATCAGAGAGCAGCCAGGCGCCCATGTAGCCGTAGGGATTGGAAAAGGTCAGCTCGATGTTGGCAGGTTCGAGCGAATGCGCCAGGCCCACTTTCATTGCCGGGCTCCGTGCCATGTTGGCTTCGATGGTCTGTTTCAAGGTCGCGATTTCATCTTTTGATTCCGTCAACGCTTGCTCGACCTTGAGCAGATACCAGTCGGCATACGGATCGTCTCGGGCCGCACCCGCCCAGATCGTGCGCACCATGGCACCGTAGCGATACAGGCCGATGATGGGCGGCTTGCCGTCCACGGCCCGGCGACCCTGCACCAAGCGCTGCGCCTGGCGTGTCTGGATGGTCATCTCGACAAAGTTGCGCAGCCGGCCCGGCACAATGGCCGGTGTGCTCGCGCTTGCGGTGCTCGCGTCGGTCATGGTCGTTGCTCCTGGCTCATCGACAGCGCGGAAGCCGTCGTCGATCGCGGATTTGCGGCAACGGTATAGGGCACAAGAGCGTGGCGTGCCAGAAAATACTGGGGCACGGCGTCGAGATTTCGTCAAATCTGGAAATTGTGTGTGCAGCGCCGCAGGGCAGCCTCCATCTGATGACACTGTAATCAGTCCCGAAGGGCGTTCACCTTTCGATTACACTGTAATCGGCTTCGGGCGCCGGCCCGCTCCGGAAACACGGTTTCCAGCGTCGTTCTTACCATCAGGTCGACGAATCGCGTACACCGTCGAGCTGCGCTCGTATCGCGCGATACCGTTGTTTGAGGGCATCGCGTTCCTGGCAGCGGCACTCACGCTGGGTTTCGAGATCAGGCCGACTCTCGGTTGGGGCGAAGGGAATGAGGTGCTGTTCCAGGCCATCGATTTCGCTCTGCACCGCCTGTAAACGTTGCCGCAGCGCATCCAACTCAGCAGCGGGCCCGTCGGGTTCCGGCTTGGGTGCGCCCTGTCGCCGGTCCGGCTTGCGCTCCGGGGCGCCGACCGGCTGGAAGTGGCCCGACCGGACGCGCTGGCACAGTGTCACGGCGTAACCCACAGGACTGCGCAACGGGTTGTCTGGATCCTGGAGCTTTCGGGCGATCACATCCAACACTTGCTGTTGCTGGTCGCCCGACAAGGCCTGCGAGGCAAAATTGCGTTCGATCAACGCACGTTCATTCGACGGCAGGGCATCGGGCCAGTGAAGTGCGGGGCCGGCTTCGGCTGTCGCCTCGGATGATGACCGGCTGCCCACACTGTGGCCAGACGAACCGTGGGCCGATACTGCCTCGCGCGCGGAGATGTCTGTAGTAGTAGTTTTATTATTACTACTACTACTACTGTAGCCGTGGGTAAATTTCGCCGTCTGTGGATAACTTATATTATTGTCTTTTTTATCAGCAGCTTGTCTTCCGTTGGTAAAATCCACCCATGGCCGCGAATCACCATGGGTAAATTCTACCCATGGCTCACCGTGGGTAAATCTCTCTTGCTGCGAATCATATTCGTCGCCGAAATTGCTGGCCATAGGGTGGACAGACTCGGTCGGATCGTCTGGCTTTGTGATGCGGCCGCCGTCACTGAGGAGTAGATCGAAGAACGTGCCGCCCCCGTTCTGCACGGCCGTGGCGGCATCGAGTCGTCGACTGATCGGATCCGGTGGTTCCAGCGGGTCTCGCCCGTCGGCCAGTGTTTGATCGATACTCGCCAGCGCGGCCTTGGCCGCGCGCTTGATATAGCGATCGGAGTGATTCTTCGCGCTGTCGAGCAGTGGCAAGTAGGACGTATCGAGGCGGCTGGCCTCGGCCAGCGAACAGGGTTCGCTGTGAATGGCATTGATGCTGCCGCAGAAACGACCTTGGTTGTCACGCACATGGGTATACCGGCTGATCCAGCGACAAACCCGGAGCAGGGTGCGATCGCGGTTGACTGTCTTGCGTGAATGGCCGAGCACTTGGGCCGTCTGATCCAGCGAGGGCATCGCAATCGCGCCGCGCGGTTGGCAGCTGGACTCTTGCATGAGATATAGAAAATGTACCTTGGCACTGTCGCTTAGAAACGGATCCCGGACCAGAATGGCGGGATAGCTCTGGTGCCAGGCGCCCAGGAAAAGCAGCCCCTCGGCCTCATGATCGAGTGGCGGGCTCGCATGCGCCAGATCGTCCGCAGCGTGCTTGAGATACGTGCTTAGCGTGTCATGGCGGCTTGGGGGTTGGCTAGGCCTCACAAGGTTCGCTCTATCTCGTTCGTGCCGCGGATGAAGCGCCAGAGCGTGCGTAAATCCACGTCAGTGTCTTTCGATAGCGCCAGCCATTCACCGGCGGACAGGGCCGTACGGCCCTCACCTTGACGCTGCCAAGCCTGCCACATGATATCCATGGTCTCGGTGTCGGGTTCCGGTGGGCGGCCGGCGCCGCGACGTCGACGCCACCGCCGGCGCATCGTGGTGTATTGGCTCTCGGTCATGCCGAACAACTGCCGCATCATATCGACCGGGGCATCCCGCCGGACCATCTCGGTTTTCAGCTGCGCAATCGCGCGTTCTTGTTTCATCTCGCTCAGGATCAGCCAGAATCGCTCGCGATCGAGGCGGATATTCAGGACGTGCCCGTTCATGCGCCGGGCCAATGACAGGAAGTCGGGAAACGCCAGTCCCTGCAACGCGCTGATTTCCTGCTCGCCGAAGTTCAGATCACGTAGAACGGCCCAGTCGCCGTCTTCGAGGCAGGCGGCCGCATAAATCAAGGTTGCGAGCGTAAGCTCATACTCCTTCGTCGGCATGATGCAACGGCCCCCAAGGCGTGTTGTTCGTCTGTCGGTAGATCTCCCGATAAGCTTCAACCAATTGAATCCAGTCGTGCCAGCGTGGGTCGGGCCAGCTTTGATAGAGCATCGGTCCCATGTCGTTGGGTTCCAGCGCGGGGACGTCCGCGAACAGTCCGCGATCGGCCTGTTCCCACTGCCACCGCGAGAAGGCCTGTTGGCTATCCCGCGCCTGGCGTACGGCGTCGCCGATGCGTCGCGACTGCCAGGCCTCGGGGAGATACGCATAGGCGTGGCCATGGCGCGCGAACTGTTCGGCCAGCGTGGCGAGATGCCACCAGACACACATGGCACTACGCCCGATTTCCGGATGCCAGGATTGTTGTACGTTGACTGGAACGGGGCCGACGAGAAACCCCAGGCCGGCGTGGATCGGAACCACGATGTCGCCGAGCCGCGAGCCCTGGGCAATGCGGTTGGACAGGGTCCAACATCGGCTACGCAGCGACTTCAGATCGTTCGGCGGCGACGGCTTCGTGTCGGTTTGTCCTGGATCAGGTGCCGTCGACGGGTCGTGATCGTCGCCGCACCCATACGCGTTGGGCCGACCGGTGTCCGAGGCCCCGGTTTCGCCCGGTACAGACGCGCCCCCGTGATCGCCGGGTGGCGTGGATTTCGCCCGCGGTGCGCTTCTCGATTCATTCTCATCGGTCGTCGTATCGGTTGCGGGGGGCGCTGTCGGTGGCTGGGGTGATGCCTTGATTGGCGATGCGGAGGCTTGGGTACCCGGGTCTGTATCGGCGTCGAAATCTGAAGGTCCGCCCAATGCCGCGCCCAGTTCAAGACTGGCCCGCTGCATGTCACAGTCGGCGGACACCGACAGTTCTTCCTCGAGATCACGGCGCAGGGCGTCAACATCGAGGATGTCACCGTCGTGTCGTTGCAGGGTCTGGGCGAACAGGTGATTGGCGTCGTCCGCGGCGCCGAGATCCATTGCGGCCCAGGCTTTGCCGAAGGCGCGCTGCAGTGCGTGGATCTTTGCGATCGTGGTCCGGCCTATGCCGGACTGGAGCACGTTCGGGATCACGGGATAGAGTGTGTCGATCGTATAGTCGTACCAGTGAATCATCGTCTGGCTGACTTGGTAGCCGCGCTCTTTGAGTTGGTTCTTGAGTTCGCGCTGGGACAGGGACTGGCCGATATCGCTTTCAATAAGCGTGCGCAGTTCCTGAATTGCGATCGCTCGATCGATGAACGTTAGATCGCTGCGCAGATCGTTTTCACGAATATGCGCGAGTAGGGCGCGGGTATCGCCCGCCCAAGGATAGTATTGGCACCAAATCTGCTTGAAACGTTCGTCGCCGGTTTCTTGCCACAGCGCTTTGACCGCATTCAGGCGTGTATTGCCGCCCGCGCCAATCATGTAGACGTCCGGTTGATCGGTGTCCGATCGTTGTGTGATGGATAGCACCTGATCGAGGCCGTTCGCCCGAATGGAGGCCTTGATCTGAGCGTAGGCCGTATTGGTCATCCGCCGTGGGTTGCGGTCATACGGCACGATCTGATCGACGTCGACCCGCATCGGGATGGCAACCTGCGACGGAGGACGGGCCGCATCTGCCACGTCGTGTTCGGACGGTGGCTGCGACGGGGTATTCTCTTGACCGTCCGTAAGGCTTTTGCGGCTCATCGGATTGCTCCCAGTGGCCCGCGGCCCGAGGATCGCGCTTCGAGACGCCGGTTCGCGAACTCACCGCATCCGAGACGACCGCCAGCACGCTGGCGCTGCGCCGGACTCGCTATGAAAATCGGATACCCAGCATGGAGCGAGGCTGGGAAGATCGTCAGTTATCAAATCGCATCGACTGCTGTCCGGTTTCTCTGACTTAGGTCGACGCGTTGAATTTATGCGAGTCGCATAATGGGTGAATCGCCCCGGGATTACCCGCTCCAACGCTTGAGATGCTGGCGCTATGAAACCGAGCAACCGGTATGCCCCTGAAGTCCGCCAGCGCGGGGTTGCCCTGGTATTTTGATTACCATCAAGACGCAAGTGTGGTAAATTGTGGTCAAAGTGCGAGCAGTGGTGCTTGCGCGGTTCTGTGGCATAGCAAGGAGGCATGTCATGGCCACACAGAGTGTCCGGCTCTCGGAGTCCACGATCAGCGATGCCCGTAAGGAAGCAGGCATCATGTCACGAACGCTGCAGGCTCAAATCGAGCATTGGCTGCGGCTGGGTCAAGCGATTGAGCAGGCCCCGACCTTTGATGACAAAAAGATCAAATCGGCGCTGCGCGGCGAGATATCGCCCGACGAGCTGGGTTCTTACGAGCGCGCGGTTTATGACGTTGAGCACGAGGTGCTCATGGAAAACGCCAGCGATACGGAAGTCGAGTTCTTCAGGCAATTGGGCAAGCGTCAACGCGAAGCGGGTTTCGCTAAGGGCGATCTCGGGACCTAATCGTTGGAGCCAAGGCCCACGATGTACGTGCTTGCCGGCCCGAATGGGGCCGGCAAGTCGACCTTATACGACATCCGGATCAGGCCACACACCTACGCGCCGTTCATCAATGCTGATGAGATTCTCAAACAGCGGCAGATTGAGGGAGAAGAACTGGATGCCTACCGTGCGGCCGAAATAGCCGCAGAAATGCGGGCTGGGCATTTGGCTGCTGGCGCCTCCTTCGTGACAGAGACTGTCTTTTCTCATCCAAGCAAGCTGGATTTGGTTCACGCGGCGAAAGAGGCGGGATTCCGGGTCGTACTCTTTCACGTCAATGTGGAAAGCGCCGACCTATCGGTGGCGCGTGTTCGATGGCGCGTATCGCAAGGCGGTCATGACGTGCCCGAAGACAAGATCCGTGCGCGGTATGAGCGGAGCGCCCAGTACATTCGGGAGGCCATCGGCTTGGCAGACCTCGCGCAGATCTATGATAGCTCCAAAGAAGCCGCCCCGCCGCGATGGGTGTTAACGTTCCGGCACGGCCAGTTACACAGCGCGAGCGACGCGGTGCCCGCGTGGGCACGCGCGCTGTACGGGATAGGACGAACGCACGTAAGGGCTTGATGAGACTGAGGACCGGGTTATAAGGTTGGCAATCGAGAGCAGACGGCGCCGCATACCTTTGTGGCCGGGAGACAGGCTTGCTCGCGTCGACTACACAAGCCCTTGATCGACCCAACTGCGGATCGTCGCCCAGATCACGGACATGGGTAGATCGAGCGATTCGGCCAGCTCCATCGCCAACCCGAGCATCGCTTTGTCGTCGTTGAGTGCGATGTCGCGTTGCCTCAAGGCCGGGCGCCACTGCTGCCAGAGGGTGACGTCTTGTTCTTCGGTCAACACCGGATGGCGGCCGCGGCGCTTCGGCAGGCCCAGGATGTCCCGGCGTAGCGCGATTTCCTGATGGGTCAAACCGAAATACCGAGTGATCATCTCTGTACTCGCACCGACGCGTAGCATGCGATCGATCATCGCGATTTCCGCTTCGATGTCATCGGCCTGACGCAGCAGGCGTTGCAGGACCTCACGATTGACCTGAACCGTACACCACGACACGCGGGCGTTGGCGAGTAGGCTCACCATTTCGGGGTGTTTGAGCGCGTCCAAGTCTGAATCGCCGAAGCCCATGCTCTTGCAGCGCCGTAACTGCCCATTGCGCAAATCGTGTAGCGCTTGAGCGATGACGGCCTGGTTGAGGGGATGCGGTCCCGACATCGCACGCGTCCGGTTCAACGCCCAGTGGCCGGTTCGGCGTGGGGCGGCCGATCGCTATCCAGTGCCTTTAAGCGGCGGGCGAGTCTCACCAACCGAAATAGTTTGCATAGGCTCTCGTCGCTCAGGCGCGTTGTCGGCACTGCGTCGCCCAGTGGGTTGCCCAGCAACAGGGCGCCGATGGTATGGGTCAGCGGCAGAGCATCGGGTGCGGACCCGCCGTGGTCGAGTCGATAGCCCGTACTCAATGCGTAGAGTAGACTCAGTATCGCCCAAGCGAATCCAGGGCACGCGTCGGTATCCGTCGCGCCCCTTGGGGCACGACAACGAAAGCCGATGCCGTCGTTCACGGATTCGATGGTATCGGCTGTGCCGGCTTCCGTAGCGATATCTTGGGCCAGCTGTGCAATACGGCGACGCAGGCGATCCGGTGTCTCCAGATCTGGGTCGATGGACCAGACATCGGCGGCGGGAGTGGGCTTGTCGGCTTGCACATAAGCCGAGCGTAAGGCCGTGGTTTCGACGAGGGGGCATGCACCGCCCATCGTGTCGTTCGTCCGGGCCGGTCCCGATCGTAGCGGCTCCTGCTCCGGTGTCGGCGAGACAATGGGGGTATGCGGGTCCGAATTTTGTTGTGCGCCGGCTTTTCTCGGTATCGATAACGTCGGCTGTGACGTGGTGGCCGGTTTGTCCGCCGGAGCGGTGTCGGTCGCAGTCGACGGCTGTGCAGCGGGCTTGCTTTGTGACTCGTCCACCCGTGCACTGGGCGCTTGGGACGGCCTCGTGCCAGCTTTGAAATGCGGGCCGATGTCCGCGGGAGCCTGGCGTAATATTCGATGTCGGCGTTCGGTCTGGTCCAACGCCAAAGCCAGCACGTCGTAATCGGCATCGAGTCGTTCGGCCATTTGCCCGATCAGCTCATCCTGGACGGCTTCGATCGAAAACGCCTCCGGCGCACTGTCGAATGCGCCCAATACTTCTTGGAACAGATCAGGGAAGGCGGCGGCCGGGTGTGGATCGGTCGCATATGTCTCCCAGAGTCGTTCGCCGGCCTTGCGTAGGGTGGCCAGCCGCTCGACCTGGGGCCGTCCGAGCCCGGCGTAAAGCACCGTCGGAATCGCGGGCAGCAGATAGCGCACGGCATCCTGCAGGCGACTGAGATGGGATTGTGAAATAGGATAGCCGTCGGCCGTCAGGCGCCGGGCGAGCGCCGACTGCGACAGCGATTGCCCGGTTTCCTGCTCGTAAAGCGTCCGCGCCTTTTCGATGCCCAGCGCGCGTTCGATGAGGGTGAGCCCGCCGTGTAACTCGTTTTCGGCGAGATGGCCGGTCAACGCGACGATTTCACCGCGCGCCGTCCACGGCCGGAACAGGCAGGGAATCCGGAAAAAGCGTTCGTCTTCGGTCTCGGCCCACAACTCGCGCAAAATCGCCAGGCGCGTATTGCCCCCGTTGCGAATCATGTAGGCGGTGTCGTTCGGGCGTCGGGTGATCGGGGGTGGCGCATCGAGTCCACGCTCGCGGATCGAGGACTTGATGGCATCGTATCGGGGATTACGGGTCACGCGCGGATTCAGATCATAGGGCCGCAATTGATCGAGCGTGACGGTCATCGGCGTGTCGGCGATCGGATCACTCAACCTATCGGCGGTCGGGCGAGGCCGCGTAAACCCTTCGGCTTGTAGCTTGCGCGCCATATTATCCGGCGTCAGTTCAGCCATGAATGCCTCCGTCGGGTCCGCCGTCTGTGATCGATCGTCCCGCCAATAGCCGGCGCTGCGGCCTGAACGTTTCAGTCTGATAACTGGCTGGATCGTCAATGGAGGTTGAGCCGGTGCTGATAGTTGGCAGACCCGGTTTCATGAACCGCAGCTGGCCGCCCGGCATGTGTTGCACCGCCCAGCCCTCACGGAATGCGTGATCGATCAGGGGCCGAAACCGGGCGAGCCGGCGGTTTGGATCAGAAGCGCTCGTCATGGGATGCCCTCCGGTGCGCTCGGCCGGTGACCGTGGCGAATCGGTCCTGCCAGTGCGGAAACAATTCGCCGGCCAAGGCCCGGACGGTCTCCAGCGCCGCGGGCGCAACCCGCCCGGACGGTCGGCGGTGTTCCACGCGATGGACCGGCAGATTGCGCGTCGCAGCCCGCGGATAGGCCTCGATGGCCGGAATGACGGTTTCCAGTATCGAGATGCCGTTTTCTTCGTGAAAGAGCTGTCGCAAAGCTTGCTGGATCGTCCGCGCGTTCGCCGAGACGGGTGGAATGCGATTGATCAGCAGATTCAATGGCGGCAAGACGATGCCCAGGTGTCGATACGATGCGATGTCTTCGAGCAGCCGCAAGGTGCCGCGGTGGAGCTCACGTGCGGCCAGGATCTCGGGGGTGACCGGCGACAGGACGACATCGGCGGCGAGCACCGCCGTTTCCAGGAGCACGCTGCGTGTCCCTTGGGTGTCGACAAGTAACAGGTCATAGTGGGGCCGGAAGACGGGCAGTAGATGGCGTAGCCGTAGTCGTCCATCCGGCGCATGCAACAACAGGGTATTCAATTGCCCTTGGTCATCATTGGAGAGCACGACATCCAGGCCATCGATCGTGGTATGGCTAATCAGACGGGTAGTGTCCTGCTCGTTGAAGGCCAGCAATTCATAGACACCACCGGTCGCGCGCTCGGTAAGCTCGAAGTAACTGGACAGCGTCGGCTGCACGTCGGCGTCCAGCAACAGCACGCGTAGGCCCGCATCGGCCGCGAAGCCCGCCAGGTTCGCCGCCGTAGTCGTTTTGCCGACCCCACCTTTGGTCGAAATGATGGACATCACCTGCATGGCACCACGCCTCGAAACGCTCGGATTGGGCCGCGTCAAACGCGCGCTTTGAGCCGTTCGGCGATCCACTCATCGATTTCGCGCGAGTCCCAGCCGACGGCCCGTACGCCCAGGCGCATGGGCTTTGGGAATTGGCCTTGTTTGATCAGGTTGTAGATATGGGCGCGCTTGAAGCCTGTTTTAGCTTCGACTTCGGCGCGGCGCAGGATGCGGCGCTCAGTAGGGATGGAAGCGGTTGTGTCGGACATGACGGTCACTCCTGGGTGCTCCTTGACGTTATTCGGACGTGACCTCCATTCAATAGATCTCAGCAGCAAAAGAAACCGTCAATGGGGTATCAGCGACCCCAGATAGGGACTGGACAAGTCAATTGCCTTGCATGTGCTGCTTCGCTTTGGCGAATTTGTTCTCCAGTGTGCTCTGGGATATGCCGAGTCGGTCGCCGTGATGCGCGATCATGGCGCTGATGACGGCGTCCTGGGTGTTGAAGCTCGAGTACGGGTGGCCGGACGGTGAATGCCCAAGCAATAAAGTCAAAAGACCGGCGACAATATTGAGATAGGTTGATTCGCTGCGGCGGCTCGGTTGTTGTGCTCGTTGGGTCCGCTGCACGTCTGCTTCATGCTTTTGGTGAAGCGTTTCAAGATCTGACTGGAGCTGCTTCGACGCCTCGGTTTGATGGGCCAGGCGGATCTTCAAGGCCTCATGGTCAGCGAGCAACGCTTGAACAGCCTCCGCGCTGATCGCCGTATGCAGACGGCGTTCCACACCACTGAAGAGAAAAGCGGGTTTCTCGCCGGGATAGAAGTCGGCCATCCAGGCTTTCAGATCTACGTGGCGGACGGTCAGGTCGGGTGAATCGATCAGCGTCGGATCGTGGCACGTGATGCCATTTTTCCCATAAACCAGATCGCCGTTGACGAGGGCGTCGACGATCCGTTCGGTGTTCAAGTGAAGAGCTGGCCATTCGGGAAACGCGTTGGGCTCGAGAAGCGGTCGCGTGCCGACGACTTCGAGAATCCGTTGCTCGTGTGCTAACAGTCCGCTCCATCGGATGCCGGCCTCGATCGGACGGTAGAACACCTTTTGGCCCGTTGTCTCCCAGGATCTCGTGGGCATGTGAATCTCCCTCGTTTTCGTGTTTGCGTCTCTCCGTTGGGTTTGTGTGGACTGCTTTTGGCGTTGAACTGCTGTGTGCTAAAAAAGCGCAAAACATATGCATAATTGTCAACGACGCCATTCATCATGGGTGACATGAGTGTCTTGGCTCACGAACAGTTCAGAAACGCTGACCACATAAGACCGTTCGGCTATGGCTGGAAGTGAGAATTTTGCAGTCTCGATATAAGTGACAGTCCGGGTGAAGACCAGTGAAATACGGCTTGATGCCTGACTAATATCAGGATGGCTGTCAGTCCAGACCGGTCATGGATGCACGATGATTGCTGTCATATGCAAGTAATAGATAAAATAAGATTTATGTCTGAATGTTGTCAGTCTGGTCTTACAGCAGACGAAAAAAGAAATAGGTAGCCGATACTGGTTAGGCGAGCAGGCGTGCTTATCCATCAGTGCCTACTAAGACGCAGCACAGTCCAGATAAGGGGAGATATCGGCCTGTAGTCAGCTCGGGTGAGCCGGCAAGAGTGCGATCAACGATTCACTGCTCGTCGTGCGACGGCAATCGATTGTTCGGATCTATAATTCGAGATGGCGGAACGGGTTATACTTAGTAGCGACAAGAGCCGCAGTCCGGTGACGGGCAACGTCAAATACGTTCTTGATTAATTCGGAAAGTCAGCTGGCTCATGATATGACCCAGCGGGTTTGAATAATAAGGCCTTAACAGACACGGGGAGAGTCTTGATGGCGATGAATCGCGTTCAATTTCAATCGGCATGTTGATCGGCCGATAAATCCACGTATTCGTTGACGGTTGTCGGGAAAGAGGATGCGCCGCGCCTTATGGATATCCAGGACATAGCTCACCCGATCGAGCTGATCTCGACTCGGATGCGGGCATTCTCACGAATCTGGCGTCGCCAGCGCTGGATGCTTGTACCGAAACTCCGCCCGTGATCGTGTCGCGGTCGCTGATCTTCAGTATCTGGGCGAACCCTGGTTCGTGAAGCGCGTATCACAGCCTGAGGATGGAGGCTGCGAGCCGGCGGTTACTCACGTTCGATTATCTTGAGCAATGCGGCACGCCGTTTGGACATTGGCCCGAAGTCCTTGGTGATTTTATCGACCGAATCGCCGCGTTCCAGGGCATCCAGGATGTCTGCCCAATCCTGCATGATCATACGCCTGGAACTTACGTACTTCGTGTGGTCGTAGGATGCGCGCGACGTATCTTTCTTTTTCTGGTGTGCAAGCTGCAGATCTACACGATTCTCAGGGTAGCCTAGCAAGCCAAGGATTGTTGTAGCGGTCGAACGAAAACCGTGTGTGGAGAATTGGCCGCCATAACCGAGCCGCTCTAGCACGCGGTTCAGTGTGGTGGCCGACATAGGTTCTTTGGGACGACGGTTGTTTGGGAAAAGTAGTTGTCCTGCCCCCGTCAACGTTTCCAGCTCTCGCAACAAAGCGACAGCCTGCTTCGATAGAAATACCAGGTGAGGCCGGCGCATCTTCATGTTCTTGGCGGGCACTTCCCATATCGCGCTATCGAGGTCGAACTGATCCCACGTGGCTCTACGGATCTCGACCGTGCGAACAAAAGTAAGCGCAACCAGCCGCAAGGCAATTTCCGTTGTCCGAAAGCCTGACCAACCATTAAGCTTGTTGAGGAAGACAGGCACCTCGGCCCACTTTAGCGGCGGGTTATGACGAACTGGCGGCCGCTTCACTAGTCCCTTCAGTAGCGATGTCGGATCGTATTCGCAGATACCGTTTGCGGCTGCATATCTAAATATTTGCCCGACCCATTGCCGAATCAAGATAGCCACGCTTTGGGCCCCGCGCGCTTCCACGACCTTGATGACCGGACGCAGATGTGATGCCTTGATCGAAGTGATCGGAAGCCTGCCGATCTTTGGGAACACGTCTTTCGTCAGATAGTTCTCAACCTGCTTAGCGTAGTAGTCACTCCAGTCCGAGTTCGCGCGCATCCAATCGCGTGCGATGACTTCGAACGTCTGCTCGTTGCTGTCGACCTGGGCAGCAATCTGGGATTTCTTCTCAAGGATGGGATCGAGTCCCTTCTTCACCAGGCCGCGGGCCCAATCACGTTCAGTCCGCGCGGCTTCGAGCGTGACCTTCGGAAAAATACCGATGGAGTAAGTCTGCGCCACGCCACCTAGCCGATAGCGAAACCACCAGAGCTTGCTGCCGTTAGGCTGGACGCGCAGGAAGAGAGAGCCGCCATCCCGCAGCAGGTATGCCTTTGGCTGAGGCTGGGCGGCTTCAATCTTGCGGACAGAGAGGAGGTTCTGAGCCATGTGTATAACGCCTCTTTAAGAAGTCATTATACACGACATTATACACAATGACGCTGGATCAGCTTGACGCTCAATGGACGGCTGTGGATATTGATATAATATAAATCAATAACTTAGTTACAAATCATGGAACTCACTGGCCTTTGGAAGACGCCAATCGTAGTTGTCGAGCATCAGGATCATGACGAGCGCTCCCCCTTGTGGCCAACACGGCGCCGCGTCCCCAGCCCCTGCTCGGCCAGGGCCGCGGCCTTCATGACGGCGCGGGCCTTGTTCATCGTCTCTTCCCACTCCGTGGTGGGCTGCGAGTCGGCGACGATGCCGCCGCCGGCCTGGACATGGATCTCGCCGTTCTTGATCACCGCGGTGCGGATCGCGATCGCCAGATCCATGCTGCCGTTGCCGGCCAGATAGCCCACCGCGCCGCCGTAGACGCCGCG